>CAYJOG010000260.1:0-4780 GCA_964371695.1 uncultured bacterium | reverse complement strand
TGTCTTCCGGCTGGGGCGCTCCCGTGGAGCCATGGCCGCACGAAGTGCGGCCTGGGGTGGCCCAACCTGTCAGGAACCGCCACACAAGGTGGGTCCGGGAGGGCCGCTGCCCTCCCGGCAGGGGTGTGGGGACAGCGTCCCCACCTGAAGAAAAAAAAAGCATACATACCGCCGAAAATAAGACGGCGTGGTGCTTCTCAATCCTGGTCGCCGCAAATCAAAACACCTTCATTTCATCAAAAGGCCGGTGGTGGCTGTTTTCGGGTTTGGTGATGGTGCTGGCTCACGTTCAGGCCGAGGCCTGTGTCACCAGGGCGGTGCGCAGAAACCGGTGGTAAATGTGGATTTTCCCACTTCCCGGCGCTTTGATGGTGACGCGCCCCGTGCTCTCGCCCATGAGGTGGCTGGCTTGCAGCACCTCCAGTCCGTCCTGGATTTCGAACCCGGTTTGCAGCCCCAGTTCGGCCAGTTTGTCTTGGGCGCGCACGGCCATGTGGCGGAAAACCTGGCTCAGGACGTCGCGGCCCACTTCATCCAGGTTTTCGCGTGGGGCCAGGTTGAGCAGGTGAGATTTGATGTCCAGCGCCGTGTTCAGGTCCAGACCCACCACCACCTCGCCGTCCAGGTCGGGAATCTGGATGACAAACCGCACTTCTTCACCGGCCATCCGCGAGGTGGGGGGCGCAAAAGCCGCCATGGTCGGGGCTTCTCCCAAAACGTATTTCAGTGTTTCCGCCAGTGCCTGGGCAAACAGCCGGGGCAGAAAGTTATCTTCCCGGCAGAGCGGTGCGCCAGTGGGGGGTGTGTCGAGGGAAAGGCGTTGAAGAAGGGGTGTGTTCACGGTGGTTCTCCTGGGCAGGACTTTTGTCTGCTGCAACACCCTTGTGCAGGTCTGGTGCCAGCAGGTGTCTTTTTTTGAAACACCACCACGGTTTCATCACGCCGGATCGCTACAATGTTCACCTCAGGAGGTTTCCCATGGGCGTCATGGATTTTCTGCGGGGCCAGACCGTAGACATCATCGAGTGGCTGGACGACACAGGCGACACGCTGGCTTGGCGGTTTCCCGGCACGCACCAGAACGCTGTGAAATATGGCGCGCAGCTCACCGTGCGCGAGGGGCAGGCGGCGGTGTTCATCAACGAGGGCAAGCTGGCCGACGTGTTCGGCCCCGGCATGGTCCGCCTCATCACCCGCACCCTGCCCATCCTGAGCAAGTTGCAGGGCTGGGCCTATGGGTTTGAGTCGCCTTTCAAAAGCGACGTGATTTTCATCAGCACCCGCCAGTTCACCGACCAGAAATGGGGCACCGTGAATCCGGTGATGATGCGCGACGCCGAGTTTGGCCCCATTCGCCTGCGGGCGCGGGGCATGTACAGCTTCAAGGTGGCCGACCCCGGCATGTTCATCAAGGAGATCGTGGGCACCGATGGCGAGTTCACCACCGAGGACATCAACGGCCAGTTGCGCGCCCTGGTGGTGAGCGGTTTCACCGACATGTTGGCCGAGGCCAAGATTCCTGCGCTGGACATCGCCACGCAATATGACGAACTCTCGGCCCAAGGCAAAGACAAAATGCTGGCGGAGTTCACCACCCACGGTCTGAGCCTCATCAAGTTTGTGGTGGAAGAAATCTCGCTGCCCCCCGAAGTGGAAAAGGTGCTGGATAAAAAAACCAGCATGGGCATCATCGGCCAGGAGAACATGAACCAGTTTTTGCAGTTCCAGGCGGGTCAGGCCATGGAGGCGGGCGCGGCCAACCCCGGCGGCGAAGGCGGCATGGGCATGGGCATGGGTCTGGGGGCCGGTGTGGCCATGGGCCAGATGATTGCCCAGTCCATGCAGGGCGGTGCGGCGGGCGCCGGGGGGGCTGCGCCTGCTGCGGGCGCGCCCTGTGTTCACTGCGGCGTGGCCGTACCGGTGGGGTCCAAATTTTGCCCCGGCTGCGGCAAACCCGCCTCGCCCCCCGCTGCGGCGGGCTCAAAGTTTTGCACCCAGTGCGGCGCGGCCAACCCGGCAGACGCGAAGTTCTGCAAAGAATGCGGCGCACCCCAGACGACCTGATACGGACTTTAAAAGCGGGATCTGAAAGGACTTCCTTTGTCTATCACTTTTATCACCGGCCCTGTTCGCAGCGGCAAAAGCACCTACGCCCTTTCTCTGGCGCGGCAATATCAGGGCCACCGGGTTTTCATTGCCACCGGCCAGCCGCTGGATGACGACATGGCTGCACGCATCGCCCGCCACCGCGACGAACGGGGAGAAGGGTTCATCACGGTGGAGGAACCCTTTGACCTGAAAACCGCCGTGTTGCACCACGCCAGCGCCGCCGTCACCGTGGTGGACTGCCTGACGCTGTGGGTGAGCAACTGGCTGACCCAGCGCAGCGAAGACGCCTTTGAAGAAACCGAAAAGGCCTTCATCGGCTTTCTCATGGATCTGGTGCCCCACCCCCGGCCGCTGATTCTGGTGAGCAACGAGGTGGGTTGGGGGGGCGTGCCGATGGACCCACTGGCCCGCCGGTTTGCCGACCTGCTGGGGCTGCTGCATCAGCACGTGGCGGCAGTGGCGGACAGGTGCATTCTGATGGTGGCGGGTTATCCGGTGGTGTTCAAAGGCCAGCCGATTTAGCAGGGTGTTGGTTGCCCTGTCGCGGGGGCGTCGCCCTTGGCCCCGGTAATAAACAGCCTTAAAACTCGCAAAGACGGCCAAGCCGAGCCAAAACAGCAACCATTTGGTTGCGCTGTGAGAAACGGTGATCTATCGTCATAAGCAGCCAGGAGGTTGCTTATGACAGATCGAATTGAAAAATCTATTGAGCTTGCAGCACCCGTTTCCCGCGTTTGGCGTGCACTGACGGATTCTCAAGAGTTTTGTACATGGTTTCGTGCTCGCCTCGACGGGCCGTTTATGCCGGGGCAAACAGTGCGAGGGCACAGTACCTATGCGGGCCATGAGGATGCAAAGTTTGAGATCGTGGTTCAGAAAATGGAGCCTGAACGATTTTTCTCATACACTTGGCCTGCCGATGCCGTCGAAGGTGACGAAACTTGCTACACGCTCGTCGAATTCACTTTGGAAAAGACGCCGAACGGGACGTTGTTACGAATTGTAGAATCGGGGTTCGATAGATTGCCTGGCCCACGGCGCCTTGAGGCCTTTCGGGGGAATGAAGGCGGTTGGAGTATACAAATAGAAAACATCGCAAAGTACATGGTGGAGGCGCCATAATGGGATCAGCGGCGCTTAGAACCCGCGCACTGGTATTCGCTGCGCTTGGCGACAAAATGCGGCTAGCCGTACTCGGTAAACTCATTAACGGCGAGTCGCAATCCATTTCTCATTTGACGGTCGGCACCGATTTGTCACGTCAGGCTGTGACAAAACACCTTCGAGTTCTCCAAGACGCGGGCGTGGTGCGTAGCGTTCGCACTGGGCGTGAAAACCTGTTCTATCTTGAAACCAAACCTATAAAGGACGTTCGAAGGTATCTCGAAGAAGTATCTAACCAGTGGGATGATGCGCTGGCACGACTAAAATCATTGGTCGAAGAATAAATGATTAACAGGAGAGCCAAAATTCTTCTGTTCGAGAAACACGCCCAGAAAATATAATTTATTAAAAATTCAAAACCAACTTGAGAAACAATACAAGGGTGTGCAGTGATTGCGGTCAAACAGGGCGCTGATGCGCGCCTTCGCAGACGAGGCGGGCAAGGCCCGCCGTGGTGGCCAACCTGTGGGAACCGCAGGGCTGAAAGCCAGTCCGAAATTTCCGTAGTAGCCACGGGCGCCTCGCCTGTGGCAAAAAACAAAGGCCCAAAAACCTTTTGCTTTTCCTGGATTTCTGCTGTTGCGAAAAGTGTTTTGATTCTTTCTGCGCGAAGCGCCATATTCGGTGGGTCCGGGAGGGCCGCCGCCCTCCCGGCGGGGGGATTGGGGGGCAGCGCCCCCCGTTGCAATCTCCCAAACCACCTTCTGCGGAATCAAAAAGGATGTGTCCATGCCCCTGCAACTTGATCTGAGCGCCGATGTTTTTGAAACAACCCTGGCCCGTGTGGCGTTGCCCGCGGCCAGTCCCGCGCCCATCCAGGCGCATCTGGACAACCTCACCAAACCCCAGGGCAGCCTGGGGCGGCTGGAGGAACTGGCCCTGCGCCTGGGGGTGCTGGCGGGGGGCGTGCCCGCTGCCGCGCCGGTGGCGGTGGCGGTGTTTGCCGGGGACCACGGCGTGACGGCCCAGGGTGTGAGCGCTTATCCCAGCGCCGTCACGCGCCAGATGGTGCTGAACTTTTTGTCGGGCGGCGCGGCGGTGAATGTGCTGGCGCGGCGCGTGAACGCCGAGTTGTGGGTGGTGGACGCCGGTGTGGCGGGAGAAGACTTCGCGCCCCATCCGCAACTGCTGGGCCAGAAGGTGGCCCCCGGCACGGCTGATTTTTCGGTGGCCGCCGCCATGACGCCGGAACAAACCGCCCAGGCGCTGAACCTGGGCGCGGCGGTGGCCCACGCCCTGGTGGCGCGGGGGGCGGGGCTGCTGGTGGCGGGGGAGATGGGCATTGGCAACACGTCCTCGGCCACGGCGCTGGCGTCGCTGGTGACAGGCACGCCGCCCGAAGCGCTCACGGGCCGGGGCACGGGGTTGGACGACAAAGGTCTGGCCCACAAAACGGAGGTGTTGAAAAAAGCCGTCGCCCTGCACGGGCCGCAATGCCAGGGCAATCTGCGCGAAATGCTGGGCCGCGTGGGGGGGCTGGAGGTGGCGGCGCTGGCCGGTTTTTTTG
>CAYJOG010000259.1:3511-4813 GCA_964371695.1 uncultured bacterium | reverse complement strand
TTGCTACACCGATTCTGACAACCAGAAATACACCGGCGAACTCACCCACGACGAACTCATGGCCGTGGCCGACGACCTGGGGCAATACGGCGTGCCCGCCGTGCTGATTTCGGGTGGCGAGCCGCTCATGCACAAACACTTTTGGGACATCGCCGCCCGGCTGAAACAGAACAAACTGCGCACCGTGCTCAGCACCAACGCCACGCTGATCACGCCCGAAGTGGCCGACCGGCTCAAAAACGAAGTGGGCGTGATTTATGTGGGCGCGAGCCTGGACGGCATCGGCGAAACCAACAACCAGTTCCGGGGCCGCCCCTGGGCCTATGACAAAGCCGTGCAGGGCATCCGCAACTGCAAAAAGGCAGGCATCCGCATCAGCCTGCGCATGACCATCACGCGCCACAACGTGGATGACCTGGAAGGCATTTCGAAGTTTGTGGAAGACGAAGGCATCGAGCGTGTGTGTTTTTATCACCTGGCCTATGCGGGCCGGGGCCGCGACATGAGCGACGGCAATGACGACTGCGCCCCCGCCCGCACCCGTGAGGCCGTGGACCGGATTTTTGAATGGGTCGAGGACATTCACGACAAGGGCCAGAAAAAGGACATTCTCACGGTGGACAACCACTGCGACGGGCCTTATCTGTACATGCGTCTGAAACAGCGCGACCCCGTGCGGGCCGAAGAAGTGCGGCGCATGCTGGAGTGGAACGGCGGGGGCACGTGGTCCAGCGGTGTGGGGGTGTCGGACATTGATTTCAGGGGCGACGTACACGCCGATCAGTTCAGCATGCACTACAGCTTTGGCAACGTGCGTCAGCGCCCCTTCAGCGAAATTTGGGAGGACCTCTCCAACCCCGTGCTGGCGGGCCTGCGCGACCGCCTGCCCCTGCTCAAGGGCCGTTGCGGAGCCTGCCAGTATCAGAAAATGTGCGGCGGCAGCCTGCGGGTGCGGGCTGAGCATTATTACGGCGACATGTGGGCGCAGGACCCGGCCTGTTACCTCACCGATGAAGAAATCGGCCTCACGGCCCCTGTGTCTGCCGTGGGCTGACCATGCCCGCGTCCCTCACCCACATCACCACCGCGCTGGATGACCTGCTGGGTGTGCGCGAGATTCCAGACTATCCGGGTGCGCTCAACGGCCTGCAACTGGAAGCCGGTAAAACCGTTCACCGCGTGGCCGTGGCGGTGGACGCGAGCGAAGACGTGATCACTCAGGCGCTGGCGGGCAAGGCCAGTCTGCTGGTGGTGCATCACGGCCTTTACTGGGGCGGCCTGAAACCCCTTACGGGGCCTTAT
>CAYJOG010000259.1:0-3501 GCA_964371695.1 uncultured bacterium | reverse complement strand
TTGGCCGCAAGCTGAAACGGGCGATTGCAGGGGGCCTGAACATTTATGCCGCCCACCTGCCTTTGGATGTCCACCCCGAACTGGGCAACAACGCTCAACTGGCCCGGCGGCTCAAACTCACGCCCGTGGATTCGTTCTGCGATTACAAGGGTGTGGACGTGGGTCTGGTGTGCGAGGGCGCGGGCAATTTTGGCGCACTGCTCAAATGTTGCCGCACCCTGCTGGGCAAAGGGGTGAAGGGCTGGGTAGGCCACCACGAAACCATCCGGCGGATTGGACTCATCACCGGCGGCGCGGGCAGCGAATGGCCCGCCGCTGTTTCTGCCAGGGTGGACGTGCTGCTCACCGGCGAAGGCGCGCACTACACCGTGCCTGAGGCCCGCGAACACGGCCTGGGGCTGATTTATGGCGGCCACTACGCCACCGAGCAGTTTGGCGTGCAGGCGGTGGGCGACTGGCTGCAACAACATTTTGGCCTGGACTGGTTTTTTGTGGATTCACCCACGGGGTTATGAATGACCAACACACAAACCTGCCAGATTGCCCTGAAAGAATGGGCCGTGGTGCTTCAGGGACTGCTGGAGGGCAGCACCCTTCTCGTTGTGCGCAAGGGCGGCATTGTGGAGCCGAACAGGGACGGCTTCCGCCTGCTGCACAAAACCTTCTGGCTGTTTCCCACGCTGCTGCACCAGAAAGAAGAAGACCTGTCCCCGGCCCTGCGGCCCGCCTATGCCCCCGCACAGGCCGCCTATGCCCAGGCCCAGGAGCAGGTGCCCTTTGGCGCACTGGCCACCGTGGCGGGGGCCTGGCACTTGCAGGACGAAAACCATCTGGAGGCCCTGGCCCCCTTCAGCCCCCTGGCCCACCACGCGCTGGTGTCGCGTTTTCACTTCGGCAAAGCCCCTGGCCTGTGGGCGGTGGCCCTCAGGGCCTTCGACACCGCCGAACAGCACGTTTCACCCTACCTGTCCATTTTTGGCGGCTGCACCAGTTGGGTGGAACTGCCCGAACCCCTCGGCACCGGCGTAATCACCCCCGTGCTGAGCCAACAGGCCTTTGACCGCCGGTTCGCCGCCCTCACCCAGGCCCTGGGGCCGCCGGGGGTGGTGTGATTCATGACAATTCTGGCCTGTGCGGCCTCTTCCTTTATGCCTGACTGGTCACGAAGGGTGGGCGCACCAGCCAGGCGCGCCGCACTTCCGAACGCCCGACCATCCACCATGCAAAAAACACCGTTGCCGAGATCTTTGCCACAATGGGAAACCACAAAGGCAGCACGGTGCTGAGATCAATCAGCATCCCGTCACCGGGAAACTGGCCGAACCCAAAGAGGGCCGGCAGGCGATACCAGTAGTAACAACTGATCGCCGCAGCGGCAAAGATTTGCTGCACCCGCCGACTGTGTTTGTCCGGGACTGTCCGATAAAGCAGGAGAAACAGCGCCAGGGTCACGGCAAGACCGCCAAACGGCCAGGCGTAAACCTGGGCAAGATGCCGCCAACCCGCCGTGCCGAAAAAATCAGGCACCTGAAACCATCCCCAGACGTAACCGGCAAAACCGCCGACCATGATCACAGTGGCGATATTCTGTGCCCGAACACCTTTGCGCCCTGACAGTTGCCCTGTTCTTGGTGTGGAGTCTGGACAGGTCTCCACGCACCGTTCGCAGGTGTGGCAGTGTGTATTGGGAGGGGTCGCAATCGGTGCAGAGCCATAAAGTTTCTCCACCGGATGGACCGGGCACATGCCAGAGCACCACGCGCTTTTCCACTGGTATCGAAAGGAAAGCAGCACGGCGACACCGGCAAGCAGGGCAATGGCCAGCCCGGTGGCCGGGCCGTTGGTGTTCAAAATGACGTGCCGCAGCGGCACGATCAGCAACAGGAGTCCCACGCCGACGAGGGCAAGCAGGCCCTGCTGGTGTGGCGAAAGCCTGTATTCCCTTGACCAACCCATATGACGCGCAAACAGCGCCGAAGACCCCATCGGGCAGATATTCCGCCATAGCCCCGGCGCAATGGCAATGAGGGCGGGCGCAACCGGAATCAGAACATTCCAGAACGCATGAAGGCCCACCCTCGGCCAGAAAATCAGAGCGAGAAGGAGCGCTGCCCCGATGAGCCATACCGTGACTTGCAGTGCGCGCCAGAGCCGCCAGGCCGAAACCGACAGGAGCGGCATGGCCGGCATACCCTTGTGCAACTGATTCATCCGAACACCCCTGCTTCAGTTGTTTCCTGATTCTGGAAGCTGAGGGCCTGCGTCGCCCTCAAACCGCCTCGTCCGACGCCTGCCATTTTCCACAAAATCGTCCAACCCACAGGCCCCATGCACCGCACAGTATGGGCTTTGCTCAGCCTTTATAAAAGTAGCTTTTCTGGAAACCAGGTGGGCACAGAGCGCATGGCAGGCAACATTCATCCCAAAGCCACCATCGTTCCCTCCCCCCTCTGGGGGGAGGGTGGTCCGCAGGACCGGGTGAGGGGCGAAATATAAACAAAAAAGTCAAACAAAAGTTTTTTATTTTGTTTAAACCCCTCACCCGGCGCTCCGCGCCACCCTCTCCCCGTAAAGGGGAGAGGGTAGGAAGATATTCTGTTCGCCTGTATCCTAAAACTTCCAAATAATTATATGCGCACAATCGCGGACAGCTTAAAATGAACTCTAATTTGAATCGTTACCGATTACCCAGCAAATAGTCCCATCCCCACAGTCCTTGATTTTACCTGAAGTAGCAAAACCTGGAAGCGGAAACATTTGGTGTTCCACACCATCATCTGCTATTACCTTGCTTCCAGAAATGATTTTAATATTTTTGAAAGTCCAACCGTCTTCCAGCGTGGGAAGAAGTTTGGAGTTTACTCCGTCTGGTTCTTGGCCCCAATCCAAGCTTAAAGATTTTTTTAATTTCACGAGATCATCTCTAAATTTAGACTTAAGCCTGTCTTTTTCAAAAAGAAATTGCAAAGTCCTTCCGTATTTGATTCCAGGCTTTTTCTCAGTTGTCTCACGCCGCCATTGGCCATGCTCCATATGAATCGTCTCTGCCAATTGATGCAGAAGCTGTTTTGTTTTTGCTGATCCAAAAGGCTTTGCTTTTTCTATTTTTGCTTGAATTTTTTGATCCAAACCATTTATTTCGTTAAATTTAACAATCTCATCTGGCTGTGTATAAAACTCCCAAAGCGATTCCTGTAGCTCCGCAAAAGCTTTGTATTTCTCAGAAAAAATAAGCATTTTTTCGTCATTTTTTCGATCTGCGTTTGATATAAGTAGCCCAAAAATCCCCCCAATCAATCCCCCCATTATCGAAGAGACCACTGCGGAAGTGCGAATCACATGCGTGAGGGAAATTTCAGTTCCCTTATCTTTCATTGCGCCTTTTTCCATTGCCTGAGATCCTAGATCATTTTCAGAGTAGATGTGGAGGCAATAAGAGCTTTTTTTTGCCCTCTCCCTGAGGGAGAGGGCAGCCGAAGGTTGAGCGAAGCGAAATCTGAG
>CAYJOG010000258.1:0-4814 GCA_964371695.1 uncultured bacterium | reverse complement strand
GGCCAATACTGCTGTGTGTTGCTGTCGCTGGTGTTGAGCACGGGGCGCGAGGCTGGCCCGGCTTCAGAACGCCGCACCACCCGCACCAGCAGCAGCATTCCCAAACCCGCCACCACCGGGGGAAGCAGAAAAACCCACATGCGCTCTTCCATGGTCAAACCTCCCGGTTGGTGAATGGAGAAATTCTACAGCTTCCAATTTCCCACTTCCTTCTGTCACACCAACCGGCACAGCACTTCGTCGGCCATGGGGTAGAACTGAGGCGGCAGGGTATCAACCTCACCCACCCTGTGCAGCAAACCGGCCCGGCACAATTTATCCAGATCAGACAACACTGCCTGGGTGGTTGACTCATCAACCGCAAAACGGCGAAACAGCGCGCCCGCGTCCACCCCCTGTGTGGTGCGCAGCGCCAGCACCAGGGCCTCGCGCAAACGCCGGTGCGGTGTCAGACGTTCGGCGCTGGCCAGCGGCGAGGCCCCCTGATTCAGTGCCTCTGCATAAGCCGTCAGGCCACACAGATTCTGCGTGCGCCACTCACCATCAAAAGCCGCAGCGCTGGGGCCAAGGGCGTCATACACACCACCCCGCCAATAAATCTGGTTGTGGCGGCTGGCATAACCGGGCAGACACCAGTTGCTGATTTCGTATTGCTCATAACCCAGCGCCGCCAGCCCCGCCTGCACACGGTGATAAAACGCAGGCAGGCGCTGAAATGTGCCGGAGTGTTCGTGGCGGGCAAACCAGTGGCCATGGCCGGGGTTCTCCAGCATGTACACACTCACATGATGGGGCCGCAGCGCCCCCAGCCAACGAAAGTTTTCGCGCCACACGCGGGCTTCTCCCGCAAAGGGACACAACAGCAGGTCCACACCGGTATTGATCTGTTTTTCCAGCAGCCAGCCCAGGGTTTCCACCGCCACTTTCGCACCGTGCCCCCGGCCCAGTTGTTTCAGACGGGTGTTTTCAAAAGCCTGCACACCCACCGACATCCGGTTCACTCCCAGGCCCATCAACAGCGGCCACTGCTGTTTGAGCAGCGGCAGGTTTTCGGGGTTCACCTCCACCGTGGTTTCGGTGCTTTGTCCCAGCCAGTCTCCCCAGGCCGCCGCCAGGGGGGCGAGATTCGCCAGCAGGGGTGTACCCCCGCCGAAAAATACCGTGTCCCAGGGGCCGCTCAGGCCCTTTTGCGCAAACTCCCGCAACAACAGGTGGGCGAAATCCTGCCGGTGCTGCTTTTGAACCGTGAGATCAAAATGACAATAGGGGCAGCGGCGGTGGCAAAAAGGAATGTGGAGGTAGAGGCCTTTCATGGGTTTCACAGTGGCTTTTGGCTCTTTGTTTGACCCCTCACCCCAACCCTCTCCCCATAAAGGGGAGAGGGGGAGATACACTCATTCACTCCTGGCCCATGGTTTTGAAGCTCATGGGCAGGTACACACGAAACGTGCAGCCCTGGCCCGGCTCGCCCTGGGCCTCGATGGTGCCGCCGTGGTCGCTCACAATGCGTTTGGCGATCGCCAGCCCCAGGCCCGTGCCGGTTTTTTTGGTGGTGAAGTAGGGGTCGAACACTTTTTGCCGCACGGCTTCGGTCAGGCCGGGGCCGTTGTCACTCACCACAATCACGGCCATTTCCTGGGGGGTGTCTCCCACCAGCCGGGTGCCCTGGCTGGCCATCACCTCCACCTTGCCCCCGCCCACGGGGGGGTGTTCCTTCAGGGCGTCCAGCGCGTTGTTCACCAGATTCACGATCACGGCGTGGATCTGCTCTTCATCCAGATTCAGCGTGGCGTCGCGCTCTACCTTCAAAGTCACGGTCACGTCTTTGGGCGGATGGTTGTAGAGCGCCATGGCTTTTTCCAGCAGTTGCGAAATCAGCACCGGCCGGGGCGTGGGGCTGGGCATGCGCGAAAAATCGGCAAAGGCCGAGGCCAGATGCCGCAAGCGGTCCACCTCTTTGAGAATCGTGTTCACGCCGTCTTCCAGGTGTTCGCCAAAGTCGGCGTCTTTGCGCTGAAAGCTGCGCAGCAGGCTTTGCAGCGTGATCTGGATGGGTGTGAGGGGGTTCTTGATTTCGTGGGCGATGCGCACGCCGATTTCACGCCACGCGCTGCGCCGCTCGGCCTCTACCAGCGCCTGCTGGTTGGCCTTGAGCGACTCGGCCATGTTGTTGAAGGTGTCCACCAGGGTGTTGAGGTCTTTGGAAGAAACGTGGGCCTTCACCCGGTAATCCAGGTCGCCCTGCTCAAGCGCCTTGGCCCCCTGCACCAGGTCGCCGATGGGCCTGAGCACGCGCCCCGCCGCCAGCGGCCCCAGCACCGCGCCGGTCACACTCACACCCGCGAGCAGCAGAATCAGCAGCGTCTGCAACTGCTGGGACATCTGCTGGCGCTCTTTGTCACTCGCCCCCACCAGCAGGCGATAACGGTCGCTGCCCATGAGCGGCGCGCTGGCGAACAGATAAGGCTCGCCTTCCAGATAAACCTTGAGCAGAGGCGAGTTTTTTCCGCGCAGTGGCGCAGCCCGGTAAGCCCGCAGCAGTTTTTGCGCCGACTGGCCGTTGAACCCGCCGCTGTAGGCGAGGGGCCGTTTGCCGTCGGTGATGAGCAAACGCGCCTCGGTGGCCCGGCTGAGGCCCCGCAGCAAATCCTTGTCGGTGAAAAACCCCAGGCTCATCACCCCCACCGCCTTGCCCCGGTAACGCACCGGCCCGCTGGCCCGCACAAACAGGCCGCCCCCGGCCCCCGACTGAAGATGCACCACGGGCCGCCCCCCCATGGCCTCCCGAAAGAACAGCCGCTCGCCCACGCTGTCGCCATAGCGGTATTCATCGCTGGCGCGGCTCAGCACTTCGCCACGGGGCGTGATCACCATCAACTCGTCCAGCCCCGGCCCGGCGGCGGCCTCCAGCGTGGTGCGGATCAGCAGCAGATGGTCAAAATAAGGACTGTCCTCCTGCGCCAGAATCAGCGACTCCTTGAAAAACCGCCGCCGCGAAAACGTGCGCAGCAAGCGGCTCAGGCGGTCTTTTTCCATGTTCATCTGTGTGCTGACGCTGGTGAGGCTGGCCTCGATGCGCACACGCGCCAGGCGGTCGAGGTGCCGCTGCACCTGTCGGGCGTACACCAGATAAATCACCACCAGGGGCACGGCGGTGAAGGTGATGAATATGAGCGTCAGGCGCTGGCTGAGCTTCACGGCGCGAATGATAACAGGCCATACGCCTATGGTTTTTCACCTTCTTGACGCATCTGCCCGACGGGGTTAGGTTCAGGCCCGTCCAGGCGTGTGAAAGCCGGAAGGGAGGGCGTGTGCGCGGAAGTCTGAAGGATCTGAGCCAGGGGTTGTTTGACGTGCTCATCATTGGCGGGGGCATCAACGGCGCGGGCATTGCGCGGGACGCCGCCCTGCGCGGTTTCCGCGTGGCCCTGGTGGAGAAACAGGACTACGCCGCGTTCACCTCCAGCCGCAGCAGCAAGCTCATTCACGGCGGCATCCGTTATCTGGAGCAGTTCGAGTTTCGCCTGGTGCGCGAAAGCCTGCACGAGCGCCGCACCCTGATGGACATCGCGCCTCACTTGGTGAAGGAACAGGGGTTTGTGCTGCCTGTTTATAAAGGAGAAGGCCGCCCCGGCTGGCAGTTGCGCATTGGTCTTAAGCTCTATGACCTGCTGGCGGGCAACCGCAACCTGCGCCCCCACCGCTGGATGCAACCCGAAGAACTGCTGCAAGAGGCCCCCGGCCTGAAACCCGACGGACTGGTGGGCGGCGCGCTGTATTACGACTGCCGGGTGGACGACGCCCGGCTGGTGCTGGAAAACGTGCTGGACGCCCAGCGCCACGGCGCCAAGGTGCTCAACCACGCCGAGGTCATCCGCCTGCTCAGGGGCCCCGAGGGCGTGGCCGGTGCGCGGGTGCGCTGCAACGTGACGGGCCAGGAGGCCGACGTGCGGGCGCGGGTGGTGATCAACGTGGCGGGGCCGTGGGTGGACGACGTGGTGCGGCAGGACGAACCGGGCCACCGCCCCATGCTGCGCCTCACCAAAGGCGTGCATCTGGTGATTCCCAAGGTCACCGGCCAGCACGCGCTCACCCTCAGCCACTCCAAAGACAACCGGGTGTTTTTTGTGCTGCCCTTCAACGAACACCTGAGTTATGTGGGCACCACCGACACCGATTACACCGGCGACCCCGCCAACGTGGCCGCCGAAGAAACCGACGTGCAATATTTGCTCTCGGAAGTGCGCCGGGTGTTCCCCACCAGCAACGTGCGCCGCACCGACGTACACAGCGCCTGGGCCGGTGTGCGGGCGCTGCTTTACACCCCCGGCGTCTCGGCCAGCAAGGTGAGCCGGGAATACAAGATTGAGCAGGAAATGAACGGCCCGCTGCGGCTGTTGATCAACGTGTGCGGCGGCAAGATCACCACCTACCGCACCCTGGCCGACAAAGTGGTGCGCCACCTGGCCCAGACCCTCAACAAACACCTCACCACCAGCACACAAACAGCCGCCCTGCCCCTGGGCGGAGAAGTCACCACGCGCTGGAGCGATTTTTCCGCCGCCTGCCACGACCGCTTTGTCAAAGAGGGGGGCCTGGGCCAAGAGGCTGCGGCGCATCTGGTGCAGCGTTATGGTTTTCGTTCACCCGACGTGCTGGCGCTGCTGAAGGAAGACCCCAAACTGGCCGAGCCGCTGGGGGGGGACACGCCCTATCTGGCGCTGGATGTGGCCGCCGCCGTGAAGCTGGAACACGCCGTGACGCTGGCCGATGTGTAGTCCCGCCGCGAGCCGGTGGTGTATCTGACGGGCCAG
>CAYJOG010000257.1:0-4817 GCA_964371695.1 uncultured bacterium | reverse complement strand
TTTCATGCCTGTTCTGAATGATTTCGCCAAAACGGGCGTCGCCTTTTTTGTGAAGGAGTAACCCCTGCGCCCGGTGCGAAAAAAGTTTTTTTCTTCCACTGACGAGTGCATCAGAATGGGAACTTCAAGAAAACCTAACACGCCGGACAAAATGAAAAGTCAAGCGAACATAATTGGCGGAATCTCCCTTGAACCCTTCTTCGGCAAGCTGTAAAAACCACTTCCACGGGCCACGGCCCCCCCATCCAAACAACGTTCTTCACCGGCCCCAGGACCGGACGAAAGGTAAGGTGTCACCCAACCTCCATGGATAACCTGTCTTTGACCCATCAGCTCATCGCCGCCCTCAAACCCCTGGTGACCGAACGTGTGTTCGGCAGCCATGTGGCCCAGTTAAGTGTGGTGGAGCTTCGAAACGACGAAGTGGTGCTGGGGACTCCCAAGGAGTCTTCGCGGCTTTATCTTTCGGAAAAACTGATGCTCACTCTGAGGCAGGCGCTCCAGGAACTGTTGGAGAAGAACAACCTGGTGGTGATGGTGACCAAAGTGGATGGTCTGCCGGGGCAGCAGACTCTGCCGGTTTTTCAACCTGCTTCTGCGCCCCTGTCCGCAGAAGCAGCCGCGCCCATGCCCAGGGTGAAAAAGAAAGTTGATCAGGAATCCGGTTTGGCGCATTCCGCCAGTGGGGATCAGGCTGCCAGCGACCTGCAGCGCGCGCTCAACCCCCACTACACCTTTGAGAATTTCATTGTGGGCAAGGCCAGCCGCATGGCCCACGCCGCCAGTCTGGCGGTGGCGGAAAAACCCGGCCAGGGGCAGATCTACAACCCGCTCTACGTTTATTGCAATCCCGGACTGGGCAAAACCCACCTGCTGCACGCCATCGCCCACCGGGTGACGGAACTACACCCCGGCAAGGTGGTGCGCCTGCTCAACTCCGAACAGTTCATGGCCGAGTTTGTGGACATGTTCCGCCACGGCAAACCCACCAGCCAGTTCCGCCAGAAATACCGCAACTGCGACGTGTTCATTGTGGACGACATCGAACAGATTGCAGGCCGCGAAGCCACGGCGGAGGAGCTGTTTCACACCTTCAACGAACTCATGACCTCGGGCAGCCAGATTGTGGTGGCCTCTGACACGGACCCCCGCAAGCTGGAGGGTTTCCACACCCGCCTCACCACGCGCCTTGCGGGCGGCCTCACGGTGTCCATTGACGCGCCGGACTTTGAAACCCGTCTGGCCATTTTGCAGCACCGCGCCGCCTGGCTGGGGCTGGCCACGCCCAAGGGCGTGCTGGAGCGTCTGGCCCAGGGCATCAAGACCAACGTGCGGGATCTCATTTCGGCCCTCAACCAGATCCACGCCCACGCGGACCTCATGGACCAGACCGACATGGAAGCGGTGGTGGAGAAATACCTCACCGACACCGCCGTTTCATCTTCCCTCAAGACACAAAAGGTGACCTGCGAGGAAATCATCGTCAAAACCGCCGAGACCTGCGGCGTGACCGTGACGGCCATCAAATCCAAACGCCGCACCCCCAAAATGCTGGTGCTCGCCCGCCACATCGCCATGTACCTGTGCCGGAACCACACCCAGTTGCCCCTGGCGGGCATTGGGGAGTATTTCAACACCGACCATTCCTCCATCCAGAAGTCCCACGCCAAAATGCACAAGGTGAACGACCCGGAAGTCTTGGCGGTCATCGAAAAAATCAAGGCCGAGCTGGGGCTGGAGTAAATCCGGCTCTGTAGCGCCTCAACAAATCCTGGGCACGATTTCGCCCATGGGAGCGTCCAGAAAACGCCTGGCCCCCAGGGGAGTTCTCATCACCACTTCGCCCCGCGCCACGTCTGTCACCTCGCCGCAGGCCACCGCACCGCATGTGGTTTCAAACTGCGCCAGAATCCCCAGCGCCAGTTCGGCTTCCTGTTGTCCCACCACAGCCATCAGCACCCCTTCACAGGCCAGGTGCAGCGGCTCCAGACCCAAGGCCCGGCAAAAGGCGGTTTCTTCTTCGCGCAGGGGCAGGCGGGATTCTTCCATCTCAAAAGTCACCCGCCACTTGGCGGCCCACTCGTGCATCACGGCGGCGAAGCCGCCCCGTGTGGGGTCGCGCATGAAACGCAGTGAGGCCACTTCCTGGTGCAGCGCCAGAGCGGGCCTGTGCAGGCTGGCGGCGTCGCTGGCGGCCCAGGCGGGGGGCGGCCCTTCCTGGGTCTGACGGGCCGCCGCGATGGCCACGCCGTGGCGCGCCAGGGGGCCGCTCACCAGCAGCACATCGCCCACCTGGGGAGGACGGGGATAAGTCATGGCCTGGGGCAGGGCTTGGCCCAGACAGGTGGTGCTGATGAAAATGCCACCGCACTGGCCACGGGGCACCACCTTGGTGTCGCCCGCCACCACGGCAATGCCCACCTGCGCGGCCTCGCGGGCCATGCTGTCCAGCACGCTGCACAGGTCGTCCACTGCAAAACCTTCTTCCAGAATGAACGCTGCGGTGAGGGCCACGGGCTGGCCGCCGGACATCACCATGTCGTTCACCGAGCCGCTCACGGCCAGTGAGCCGATGTCGCCCCCCGGAAAAGCCCAGGGCGACACGGTGTAGCCGTCCATGGAAAGCATGGGGGGGCCAGACAGCGCGGGCAGGCGGGCGGCGTCTTCCAGCGGGGCGAGGGCCTCGTTGCTCAGGCGCGGCGCGATGATGTCTTCGATGAGCTGGCGACTCAGCAGGCCTCCGCTGCCGTGGGCCAGCAACACGTGGCTGTAACGGTGAATGGGCACGGGGCAGTGGGACATAAGTTGGAGGTTGGAAGGTGGAAAGGAGACCTTTGTCCCCTCTCCCCTTTACGGGGAGAGGGTGGCGCAAAGCGCCGGGTGAGGGGTTAAACGAAAAGCAAAAATCATTATTTGGTTTTTTGTTTTGCCCCTCACCCGGTCCTGCGGACCACCCTCCCCCCAGAGGGGGGAGGGAACGATGGGGGCTTTAACTTTTTCCTGCTTTCTTCTTCAGATTTCTTTCTGGAAATTATTTCGCCGCCTGTTTTTTGCGGCGGGGGCCGAACAAGGGCACAGTGTTTTCGGGGGTTTCGGTTTTCTCGTTTCGCCGGGCGGCCGAGGTGGAAAGGTCGTTGGATAGCCCCAGCACAAAATGCAGCACCATCAGGGGCCAGGTGGCGCCGGTGTGGCGGCTGAGGCCCCCCGCCAACAGGCCATAGGGCAGGCTGCCCCACAGCTCCTGGGGCGGGCAGCCGATGTGCATCAGCACGCTGGCCATGGTCTGGAACAGGTTGGCCCCCGCAAACCCCAGGGGCCGCGACAGGCCGTGCAGCATCCAGCCGCGAAAAAAATGCTCCCAGCCGATGTAATAAAACACTCGGCTGGCTTGCCACAGGGCCATGGCCTCGGCGCTTTCGCTGATGGCCTCCACCTTGGGGTAATAAGCGGCCAGTTCGGGAATGTCGCCCGACCCGCTGCCCGCCAGCCACGCCAGGGCGCTGCCCACGGCTGCCACCACGGCGGCGTCGGGCACACGCCCTGCCTTCAGGCCATAGTCCCGGCCATCCCGCCCCAACGCCACGCGGCTGAGGGTTTCAGGCAACACGAACAGACACACAAAACCCATGAGGTTTTCGTAGATCTCCGGCAGCAGGGCCTTCAGGTGTGCGTCTTCCAGTTCGTCAAAGTTCCGGGCCAGATGCTGTTCAAAAAACTCCGCCGAACCCACGGTGAGAAACAGCGCCATGCAGGCCGTGCCCCCGCCGCCCACCACCGCCAGTTCCAGAGCGTCATCCGCCGGTGTGCGCAATGAGAGAGGACCGATTTTGATGGGCATGGAAAGAGTCTAGCAGCCCATTGCCCTCAGGTTTATGGGTAGCCCCGGCGTCCCGCCGGGAGTAAAAAAACGCCGAAGGCGTCACCAGACAGGGTTTTTTCAGGGAAGTATGAAGAGCAATCTGAATGGTGCGCGCCCAGAGCGCGTCTGACACTCCCGGCGGGACGCCGGGGCTACCTCAAAAAACCTTATGTTTTATAAGCCGGACAGCAATGGCCTAACAGCCGTCGCGGGCCAGGGCCTTTTGAAGCCCCAACCAGTCCACCGGCCCGGCCAGACCGTTCAGCGCCACCTCGCCCCCCGGCCCCACGCGCACCTCCACACGGTTCGCCGGCCCGGCGGCGGGTTTTTGCAGGTGTTCATAACGGGGCGTGAGGAAGCGCCAGGTCTGGTTGGCCGAGCCGGTCCAGGGACGGGAAAGATCCAGTTGGTTTTGTTCAAATCGCCCGGCGATTAATAGGTCGGTGACAGACAGCAGCGCCCGCCAGTCGGCCCGGTGCGAAGCAAAAAGTTCCGCCTCGGTGTAACCGCTGAAGGTGAGCACCCCCAGACCGGCTTTTTGCACGCCCGCCCCCAGATGCGCCAGGGCGGCGGCCTGGGCAAAGGGCTCGCCCCCCAGAAAGGTGACGCCCTCCAGGCCCGGTTCATTCAGAATGCGCGCAAGGAGCGCAGCGGTAGAAATATTTTCACCACCACGGGCAGGCCATGTGTCGGGCACGGCGCAACCGGCGCAACGGATGGGGCACCCCTGCACCCACAGGCAGGCCCGCTCACCGGGGCCTTCCACGCGGGTGCGAGGCAAAAAACGGTTCAGCCTGAGGTGGTAGCCCTGACGGGGTTTCCGCTCAATTGGTTCAGTTTGAAGAAGTTTGTGCACGTTTTTTTCTCGTCGCCTCCGTTGAGCAAATAACAGAACGCCTCCTGCCCCCTCTCCCCTTGAGGGAGAGGGTTGGGGTGAGGGGTTTATTCAAAGGCAAAA
>CAYJOG010000256.1:0-4835 GCA_964371695.1 uncultured bacterium | reverse complement strand
AGGTACCGGGCGCGAGCGGCGTGGCACCCATCTGGGTGGAGCCGGACGGCAGCAACCGCATCATCATCGTGCCCGGCGCGAACGAAGGGCTCCTCCCGGAGCACGCCGCCCGGGCCGTGGCGGAGCAGGACCTGGTGGACGTGGTGATCAAGGAGCTGGAAGGCAAGGGCCGCAAGGGTCCTTATCACATTTCCAGAGGCGCGGATTTCAGCATTGAGGAGCTTTGGTTCGCCACGCTCAAGGCCATGAACCTGCCCCACGACACCGCTGTAGACCGCCGCCCCCGCCTGCCCGATGACGTGGCTACCATTCTGATTGACCCCACCGAAACCAACCACGACTTTGACTGGAAAACCAGCACCAGTCTGGAAGACGGCGTGAAGGCTGCGGTGACCTATTACGAAAAGTTCGGCCTCACCGAAACCTACACCCACCTGCGCGGTGAGCACCTGCGGTCATGAGTGCTTTTGAATCCGGCTTTGGCGGCGCGAAAGTGCTGGTGGTGGGCGGCGCGGGCTTTGTTGGCTCCAACCTCGTGCGCCTGTTGCTTGATCACAACACCGACATCGCCGTGACGGTGGTGGACAACCTGTTGAGCGCCCAGCACGACAACGTACCCCGCGACGAACGGGTGCTGTTCCTGGTCGGCTCCATCAGCCACGACGCCGTGTTGTCGCAGCTCGAAGACGACTTTGATCACGTCTTTCACCTGGCCACCTATCACGGCAACCAGAGCAGCATTCACGACCCCATCGCCGACCACGAAAACAACACCCTCACCACGCTCAAACTCATGCACCACATGCGGGATTTCAAGCGGCTGAAAAAGCTGGTGTATTCCGGCGCGGGCTGCGCGGCGGCGGTGAAAACCTTTGACGAAGCCGAGGCCACCACCGAAGACGCGCCTCCTTCGTTCATTCAGGACAGCCCCTATTCCATCAGCAAACTGGTGGGCGAGTATTACGCCGTTTATTTTCACCGCCAGCACGGCTTGCCCACGGTGCGGGCACGTTTTCAGAACGTGTATGGCCCCGGCGAAGTGCTGGGTGCGGGGCGCTGGCGGGGCACCCCCGCCACGGTGTGGCGCAACGTCACGCCCACGTTCATTTACAAGGCGCTGAAGGGGTTGCCCCTGCCACTGGAAAACGACGGCGTGGCCACGCGGGACTTCATTTTTGTCGAAGACATCTGCCGGGGCCTGATGGCCTGCGCGCTGAAGGGAACACCGGGCGACGTGTATAACTTGGCCACCGGCGAAGAAACCACCATCGCCCAACTGGCGGAGCGCCTCAACACCCTCACCGGCAACGCCGGGGGCATCCAGCACCTGCCCCGCAGGCCGTGGGATCACTCCGGCAAACGGTTCGGCGCCACCGAAAAAGCCAGCCGCGAACTGGGTTTCAGCACCCAGACGCCCCACGCCGAGGGCCTGAAGATCACCGTGGAATGGACCCAAGCCAACCTGCCGCGCATCGAAGCCTGCATGGCCCGCCACCGCGCCAACATGTCCGCCCTGGGTGCGGAAATCTGATTTTTTCGTTTATCCGCAGCCCGACGTGGCGCCGCATTCCGGGCAGGTGTAACAACTGCCCGAACGCACCATGATGGTGCCGCACACGTTGCAGCCCGGCGCGTCGAGCTGGTTCACAAACGTGCTGCTGTGCATGCCCTGCCGGTGAGCTGCCGCATGCGAGGCCCCCGCGCCTTCCACCAATTTGAAAGGCATGGGCATGGGCAGCGGCTCGTGATGCACACCCTGGGATTTTTCGCCGCCCTGGGGTTCGCGCATGCGGATTCCCACGGCCTGCTGGGATTCGCGGCCCAGAAACTTGCTGGCGAGGTAACGGAAGATGTAGTCGGTGATGGACTTGGCGAAGGGGATTTCCGGGTTGAGCGTCATGCCGCTTGGCTCAAACCGCATGTGGCTGAACTTGTGTACCAGCAGATCCAGCGGCACGCCATATTGCAGGGCGATGCTCACCGAGGTGGCGAAGGCGTCCATCAGGCCGCTGATGGTGCTGCCCTCTTTGGCCATGCGGATGAAGATTTCGCCGGGGTGGCCGTCTTCGTAAAGCCCCACGTGCAGATAACCATCGTGGCCCGCCACCGAAAACTTGTGGGTGAGGGCGCGGCGTTCGTCGGGCAGCTTGCGGCGCACCGGCCCGGCGGGGGCAACCGCCTCGGCGACGGTTTCGGTTTTGTCGTCAGACTTGCCGGTGGAAAGGGGCTGGATTTTTTTGCTGCCGTCGCGGTAAATAGCGATGGCCTTCAGACCCATGCGCCAGGCTTCGACATAGGCCTGTTTGATGTCTTCCACCGAAGCGTCTTCGGGCATGTTCACGGTTTTGCTGATGGCCCCCGACAAAAAGGGCTGGCAGGCCGACATCATGCGCAGGTGGCCCATGGCGTGAATGCTGCGCACGCCGTTTTTGGCCTTGAAGGCGCAGTCGAACACCGACAGGTGTTCTTTTTTGAGGTGCGGCGCGCCCTCGATGGTGGCTTCTTTTTCAAGGTGGTCGCAAATCTCGGCCACCTCGCGATCGTTGTATCCCAGTCGGCGCAGGCCCAGGGGCACGGTGCGGTTGACCATGTTCATGTAACCGCCGCCCACCAGCACCTTGAACTTCACCAGGGCGATGTCCGGCTCAATGCCCGTGGTGTCGCAGTCCATGAGAAACGAAATGGTGCCCGTGGGGGCGATGACGCTGGCCTGACTGTTGCGAAAGCCGTATTCCTCACCCAGATGCACCACGTCGTCCCACACGTCGTGGGCGGCCTGAAGCAGCGTCGGCTCCACGCCCGCCGCGCTGATGACGTGGGCGGCGTCGCGGTGTTTGCCCATCACCCGCAGCATGGGGGCGCGGTTTTTGGTGAAGCCCTCAAAAGTCCCCATGTCCGCCGCAATGCGGGCGCTCTGGGCATAGGACTCACCCGTGAGCACAGCGGTGAGTGCGCCGGCCACGTTGCGGGCCTCGTCGCTGTCATAGGCCAGGCCCTTGGCCATCAGGAGCGAGCCGAGGTTGGCGTAACCAATGCCCAGCGGACGATATTGGTGGCTGTTTTCGGCGATTTTTTCGGTGGGATAACTGGCGTTGTCCACAATGATTTCCATGGCGGTGATGGTGACCCGCACGGCGTGGCGATACGCCTCCACGTCAAAACAGTCGGTGTCGAAATCGTAGAACTTCATGAGGTTCAGGCTGGCGAGGTTGCAGGCGGTGTCGTCCAGGAACATGTATTCGCTGCACGGGTTGCTGGCGTTGATGCGGCCCGAATTGGGGCAGGTGTGCCAGTCGTTGATGGTGGTGTCGTATTGCATGCCGGGGTCGCCGCAGTGGTGCGCCGCACCGGCGATTTCGTCCATCAGGTCGCGGGCGGCTTTTTCGCGCAGCACCTCGCGGGTGGTCACGGCCCGCAGTTGCCAGTTGCCGCCTTCAAGGTACGCCTTCATGAACTCGTCGGTCACACGCACACTGTTGTTGGAGTTCTGGAAAAACACCGAGCCATAGGCTGGACCGTCCAGGCTGTTGTCATAACCGGCGGCGATCAGCGCGTGGGCCTTCTGCTCTTCGTTCATCTTGCAGTGAATGAACTCTTCCACGTCGGGGTGATCCACGTTCAGGATCACCATCTTGGCGGCGCGGCGGGTTTTGCCGCCGCTCTTGATGACCCCCGCGAAAGCGTCGAAACCCTTCATGAAGCTCACCGGCCCGCTGGCCATGCCGCCGCCCTGCAGGTGCTCCATGGAGCTGCGGATGGCGCTGAGGTTGCTGCCCGCGCCGCTGCCGCCCTTGAACAAAAGCGCCTCGGTGCGGGCCAGTTCCATGATGCTTTTCATGGAGTCTTCCACGCTGTTGATGAAACACGCGCTGCACTGGGGGTGCGGCTCAATGCCCACGTTAAACCACACCGGGCTGTTAAACGCCATGCGCTGCTGCAACAGAATGGCGGTGAGTTCGTCTTCAAAAATGCTGGCGTCGCGCTCGGTGGCGAAATAACCGCCAGAGCGCCCCCACGCGGCCATGGTGCGGCTCACGCGGCCAATCATCTGCTTCACGCTGCCTTCGCGCTCTGGCGCGCCCAGCTTGCCCCGGAAGTATTTGCTCACCACCACGTTGGTGGCCTGCTGGGTCCAGGTGGTGGGGAACTCCACACCCGTCTGTTTGAACACCACTTCGCCGCCGCCGCCGGTGATCACCGCATCCCGTTTTTCCCAGGGCACTTCGTCAAACGGGTGAACGCCCTCTTTGCTGAAGCGGCGAGTGAACTGAAGGCCTTTGGTCGGTTTTTCTTTGGTGTTCATGGCGCGGCTGGCTCCTGCTTCCTGTTTGGCGTGGGCGGTGTTGGACATTGTCGGGTGTGGCTCCTTTGGGTGGCGGTGAAGTGGGGGCTGGGTTTGATTGGGTTTTGATGAAGATGGAGCGCGGCGGCAGAGGGGCGAAGAAGCCTGTTTTTAGACAAAATCCCCCCTTACCCCCTGTTCCTGGTGACCCGTATTGGTGGCCCTGTCGGCCAAAGAACACAGGCCTGACCAGCGGGCGGGACAACATCCCTGTGCTGG
This sequence comes from uncultured bacterium, assembly GCA_964371695.1. Lineage (GTDB taxonomy): Bacteria > CAYJOG01 > CAYJOG01 > CAYJOG01 > CAYJOG01 > CAYJOG01. Next base: position 274 of record CAYJOG010000256.1, on the reverse strand, counting down.
AAAAGCAAGCGCATTATACACACGCAAATCTTCATGCAAGTGAAAAAAAACCCAAGATGCGCCATTTTGTGGCAGGCAAAAGTCTAGATATGGGCCTTTTTGGCCCCCCCAACCCCTCTCCCAACCCCGGTCCATATTCCTAAAGTCCGCTCCGCAAGCCCCATTTTGCACGATTGGTGGAACTGGTATAACAAGACATTAACAGAAGGCTGGAGGAAGGAAGTTGGCGGCTGGAAGTTGGAAAAAGAATAAGGCCGCGACCGCGACACAGATC
>CAYJOG010000255.1:3003-4844 GCA_964371695.1 uncultured bacterium | reverse complement strand
GTTTTCAGGCGATGTCTGACCCATCCCGAAAATACTCTAAAACGACAACACATCAAGGCAAAATCAGGGTCAGGATGGTGATCACGATGTTTTGCACCACCCGCACAAAAAAGAAGGCCAAAAACGGGCTGAAGTCCAGGGGCAGTTGATAGGGATTGATTTTGAAGGCTTCGAGAATCATGAAATAAAGCTGCCGGGCGGGTTGCCAGATGGGGTCGGTGGCCTCTTCGACAAGCCGCGCCACCTTGTAGCCCGTGGGGTTGGCCCGCACCTGCGGAAAAAACGACATCAGAATCCGCACCAGCATGATGGCGAAATAAAGATCAAACGTGCGGCTGACGACTTGAAGAATCGGTCCTTGCACAGACATGGAAAAGGATTCTAACCCCGCCAGACAGGCCCAGGTTTCAAATCACCACAAACAGGTCCAGCAGGCGGGTTTTTTCAAACAACTGGTGCAGGTGGGCGGGCACGTTGGTGATGGCCACGTCGCCCCCCGCTGCTTTCTGTTTGCGGTTCATGGACACCAGCAGGCCCAGGCCGGAGCTGTCCAGATGGTGGCAGCCCGTGAGGTCCAGCACCACCCGCCCACCCTCGCAGGCCAGCAGGCACGAATCCTTGTATGCCGCCAAAAACTCCACCGTGATGTCGCCCTCAAGGTGCAGCACCGTGTTGTCATCGGGCAGGCGTTCCAGTCGGGGCGGTGAGAGGGTCATGACGGGTTTCTGGCCGGGAGAGGATTACCCGGTTGGAAGGGGATGATAACCAAAAGCCGGGAAAATCACAGACATCCATTCAGTCGGTCAACAAAAACGACCTTGGTGGGGCGTAACCCGATGGGTCCACTGAGGACGGGGGCTTTTTAAAACAGGCTCTGATAAAGTAAAGGCCCGTGAAAACCCCCGGCAAACTCAACAAACGTCAGGAGCAGCGCCGCGACGACCTGCTGAAGGCGGCCCGCAAGGTGTTTGCCACACACGGGTTTCACGGCGCCGCCGTGAGTGACATCGTGAAAGAAGCCGGTGTGGCCCAGGGCACGTTTTACCTTTATTTCTCCGACAAAAAAGGCGCGTTTTATGAAATTCTGGATTCTTTTCTGGGGGAGCTGAAAAGCATTCTGCTGGCCCAGCCCGACGCCGTGCATTACCGCGACATGGCCCTCGCGCTCACCCAGCATTTTGTGAAAAACGGCGACCTGGCGCGCATTTTCTTTCGCGAGGCCAGCGGCCTGGACGAAGAATCGGAACGCCGCCTGCGAGAGTTTTACTCTTTTGTCTACGCCAAGGTGGAGGCGGACATCCGCCGGGGCATCGCGTCGGGCAACACGCGCAACGTGAACCCCACCATTGGGGCCTATGCCCTGGTGGGCATGATCGAAAAGGTCATTTATGAGTGTGCGGTGAACGGCCTGCCGCTGCCGCCCGAACAGATTGCCGAAGAAGTGCGCCGGTTGCAGATGTTCGGCCTGGTGGAGACCCCCATGCCCCAGCCCGCCGCCAGTTCGCCGCAGGAATGAGGCGGGGGGTTCTGTTGCTTCAGGATTGAATTTTGCCGTGCAGGCAGGATGACTGCGCAAAAAAAGGAGTAGGTGCGGTGTCCATTGCGGTTAGGTTAGAGAAAAAAGTTGAGGAATTACAGGGATTTTTTAACGTAGCCCCGGCGTCTCGCCGGGAGCATTAACCGCGCCAGAGGCGCGCACATTGCAGACTCTTCTCAATATTTACCTGAAAAAAACCTGTTTGGTGCCGCCTGCGGCGGTTTTTTTTATACCCGCGCGACCCCCGGGCGACCAAAAACCAAACAGCAATAGGCGCGACGCCCCCCTCGCGCCACAACCAAAA
>CAYJOG010000255.1:0-2993 GCA_964371695.1 uncultured bacterium | reverse complement strand
AGTCCGCTGACTTAGGTGTGTTTCCGCGCAAGCTCCCCGGCCGCCCGGCCGGGGCAACAAAAAACCTAACATGAGTAGGCGCGACGCCCCCGTCGCGCCACAACCAAAACAAAATCAAGGGTTTTTGCCCTTCACGGCGGTGTGGACACTGCCGCTACTCCTGTAATACCAATTCAAATCGAATGAACTACAACACCCGCTGATATTCACTCAGGTCCAGCTTCCACACCCGCACACCGCAATAACGGCTGCCTTCGGGGCACACGGGTTTTTGCCGGGCCAGGTGGCGCACGCCGCAGGGGGGCAGCAGAAACTGGCCGATGAGCGGGTTGGCGGCGCGGATCTGCGCGGCTTCGTCCACACTGGCCTGCCAGATTTCCTCCTGGGCGTTATAACACAGCCGCATCACGTGTTTGTGTCGCAGGTTCAGCAGGTCCGCCGATTCATAAAACCGCAGGTTCACGGCGTTGGGCAGCAGATATTGCACCCACTGTTCTTCCACGTCCAGGGCGCGCAGGCGGTGCATGGCCTCCCAGGCGCGGGACATGGCCTGAGAGTATTCCTTGTGCGCCTTTTCGTCTTCGAGCAGCAGACGGGGGGTGGCGTAATCGGGGGCCTCGCCCAGGTGCCGGGCCACCACGGGGCGGCTGGCGGGGGTCATGCGGTGGCGCTGGTTCTGGCTGTCTGCGGTGTGGCTGATTTTTTTGAGGAACACGTAATGCACGTGGCTTAAGCACCGGCTGAGCTGGTGGTGGCTGCTGAGGTTCAACGTCTGGCCCAACACGTGGTTTTGGGCCGGGTCGAGCGCCAGACGGATGGCCCCTTCGTCGCTCAACTGCCCCGCGCCCACACCCAGCAGCAGGCGCACGCTGTCCGCCAGCAGGCGTTCCTGGCCCGCGGCTTCACTCACCAGCACGGCCAAACGTCCGCTCAGGCGGGTGTCTGTTTCGCGCCGCCAATCTTCGGTGGCCTGCCCCAGCGTGGCCAGGGCCTGATGCTCCGGCAGGTCCTGGGCGGGCAGGGGATGTTCCAGCACCGCCGCAAACGAGGGGTCGTGTTTCAGCAACTCCGCCAGCATGGCCTGGGCCAGCAGGCGGCTTTCGGCGGGTGTGTCGCCCGACTGGCACAGTTGCACATAACGTAGCAGCGTGAGGCCGCTCACCGTGTGATAGAGATAAGCCGTGGTGGCCACGGGCAGCACATAACGGGCGGTTTCATAACAGCGCTTGCGAATGGTGCTTTTCCATTCTTCGGGCGCACGGCCCCGGGCTGGAAAAAGGCGGAAATATTCTGCCTGGGCCACGCCAAACAGCAGCTTGGTCAGGCGGGTATAACTGGCCTGGGCGGCCTCGATCGCGCCCGCATAAACACTGGCCGCTTCACCGCTCAGGCGCGGCGTGACAAAGTGCCCCGCCTTGACCTTGACGTAGCGCTGCGACACCTGCTCGCTGTTATAAAAAGTGTGGGCGTGCAAAAAACTCCACAGGCAGTGGCGGCTGATGTTTTCGATGGCGAACTGAAAGGTGGGGTGCTGAAAGGTGGTGTGGTGGCCCGCCTGATAAATGCTTTTGGCCAGGGATTCGTAACCCTCGCTGCCCTCCACGATTCCCCCGGCGCTGTAACAGGTGCGGGCCGTGTCCACCACGTTCTGGAAGGGTTTGTCAAACGCCCGTGTCAGCCGCACGCGGGGCGGGCCGGTGAGGAAACAGTCCTCGACTTGCAGCGGGGTTTTCAGGGCGAAGGACATGGAGCGGGTACTTTATCCGCTTCAGCAGGCTGCTCAAAATGGCGGCGCATAATTCACGCCAAACACTTGCAGAAAAACACCATTTCGCCCACGAGCCAAGGTCGCGCCCTGTGTGTGGTATCAGGCCGAAGCTTTGGTTTTTTTGACGGGTGTTGCCCGTCCCGCGCTTCTGGGTTTTTCCATCAGTTCGCGCCATTCTTCCGGGTGAAATCCCATCACCAGATCAATCCCAAGTTGTTCTTCTGCCGAAAGACGGTTTTTCAGGGATTCCCACAATAGGCCAGTGTTGAGCACAGGCCGTCCCACCTTGAAACGGTTGTCCACCAGCGTCACCCGCCAGTTGCCGGTGAGGTGGTCGCGGCGGAGCATCAGCTTCAGGGGGTCAAAATCGCTGCTCAGCGCTTGCCTGATCTTTTTTTCCAACCCGGTTTTTTCCATCACCCACCTCTTTTGTCACCGGCTTCTGGTTATCCAAGCTTGTCAATAATTCTATCAGCATGGCGGAAAAATGCTTCTGCATCGTGGCGATTGCCCCGGCTTGGGGAATAACGCATTTCCACCGACCAGCAACCGCAGCGGAGGAGGGCGTCGTGAAGTGTGTTCACCTCGGCGGGCGAAAGCCTGCTGCGGCGTTTGACGTGTTCCCAGAAAAACGAAAGGTCGTGCAGGCGGCGGTTAAATTGCGGCTGCCTCAATCCCAGCGCGCCGCTCAGGTCTTCCAGGCTTCCTGTTCCGGTCAGGCGCATCAGGCAAACCTTGAGCACGCATTCCAGCTCATACCCTTTCAGATAAACCGCACCATGAAAATGACCATTTTTCAGCAGGGTGCGGGCTTCTTCTCCCCGCCTGAGTCGGGCATGGGCCAGTTGCTCGATTTTTGAATACCGCAGGGTCACCTCAGCCCCAGTTTACTTTTTTCTTTTGAAGGGCTTCGGTGCTAACCTTTGCCAGAGGCCCCCATGAGTCAGGAACGTGTTTTGCACCAGTTCTCTTTTTCGCATTACGCCATGAAGGCGCGGCTCGCGCTGGCGCGCAAGGGCCTGCCGGTGAAGGTGAAAAACTATCTGCCCATGACGCAACTGGAAGTGCTGCGCCTAAGCGGTCAGCGGCAGGTGCCCCTGCTGGAAGACAACGGCCAGACCATTCACGACAGCACCGAAATCCTGGTCTATCTCGAAGCCACCTATCCCGCCCCGCCTCTCGCGCCCAAAAACAAACGCCGCGCTGCCGAGGTGTGGCTGATTGA
>CAYJOG010000254.1:0-4878 GCA_964371695.1 uncultured bacterium | reverse complement strand
AGAGGGCAAGAAAAAAAGCGCTTATTGCGTCCACGTCTACTCCGAAAATGCTCTAGAAAAGACATCGTCGGCAGGGTGTTTTGTAACGCCCTGCCAATCAGCTCAGCACATAACCCATGTCCGCCGAAAGGGGCATTTTGCTGCGCACAAAAATGCCGCTGCCCCGCCCGGCCTCTTTGCCCTGGTGGTCATACACCACCGACTCGGCGATGAACTGCGACTTGCTGGTCTGCACCACCTGTCCCACCGACTTCATCAGGCCGGTGGAAACAGGCCGTGTCAGATAAGTGGTGAACGCGCTGGTGAGCACAAAAAACATCGGCTCCAGCGAGTTGGCGGCAAAAAACGCCGCGTCATCCAGCAGCTTGAAATAAACGGCCCCATGCACCGCGTGGGCGGCATGAAAAAACCGCTCCTCCACGTCAATCTCCACCTCAGCCCGGCCCGCCGAAATAAGGATGCGGGGTTTGAAAATCTGGGCGTTGATGGGTGCGCCGAGATACATCTGTTCCAAAGCGTGGTGATGGGCAGAGGGGTCTTGCACCGGTGAAGTCCTTTCTCGCCGCCTGTTCAGGAACAGCCCAAAGAGGATAAACCAGTTGTGTCAACGGGGCTTGGCAGTGTTTGTGGTGTCGTTCCCTCGAACGCCGCACGGGTTGAATCTGGGGGGTATCTGTTTTCTGATGCTGCTGAAGTAGCCACGGGCGTCCCGCCTGTGGCATGGAAACGAAAGCAAAAGAACCAAAGAAGGCTTTGTCTTTATATTTTGACTGGATTCCCGCTTTCGCGGGAATGACGGCGGGGAACGATGGGGTCTTTTGTTGGGCAAGCAATAACCCGCCTCGTTCTTGCCCAACAAAAAACCCCCGGGCGGGGGTTTTTTGTTGGGCAGGGGTGACAGGACTCGAACCTGCAACACCCGGTTTTGGAGACCGGTACTCTACCAATTGAGCTACACCCCTAAGCTCACGCCCATTATTCCACGCTCCGGCGGTTTTCCAAAACCGCCCACTCAGGGCCTTTGAATCTGTTTATAAAGTCCCTCCTGGACTTTATAAACCCCAACGCCTTCGGGGGCAAAGCCCCCTTGGCGGAACAAAAACCTGTGTGTTTTCAACACGCCGGTTTTCGGAAGCGGTCATCCATGACCTCACACCGCCGCCCGGCTGGTGTATTGGTAATACGCCTGACACGCCCCTTCGCTGCTCACCATGGTGGCTCCCAGGGGGTTCAGCGGTGTGCAGGCGCGGCCAAAATGGGGGCACTGATTAGGCCGCATGCGGCCCATCAGCACCAGGCCGCTCTGGCAGCCGTTGTCGGTCACCACCTGGGCCTGTGGCAGGCGCGGGCCAAGCTGCACCAGGGCGTCGTGGGCGGCAAACGCCGGGCGAATGCCCAGGCCCGACCGGGGCAGCACCCCCATGCCCCGCCACGGACGGTCCACCGGCTCAAAACATTTTTCCACCAGCGCCAGTGCCCGTTCGTTGCCCTGTGGCTTCACGCAGCGGTCATAGGCGTTTTCCAGCAGCGCCCGGCCCGATTCCAGTTGCCGCGCTGCCAGCAGCAGGCCATAGAGCAGGTCCACCGGCTCAAACCCCGTGGCCACCACCGGCACGCCAAAACGCGCCACCACCGGTTCATATTCCTTCAGTCCCTGCACCGTACACACATGCCCCGCCGCCAGAAATCCCTGCAAACGGTTTTCCGGGTCACTCAGCAGCGCCTCCATGGCCGGGGGCACGCGCACCGAGCACAAAAAAAGCAGCCAGTTGGTCAGGCCCTGAGCGTGGGCGGCATCAAGCGCCTGGGCAAAGGTGCAGGCCGTGGTTTCAAAACCGATGCCAAAAAACACCACGGTTTTTTCGGGGTGCTGGCGGGCCAGTGTCAGGCTTTCCAGCACCGATTCCACCACCCGCACATCGGCCCCGCGGGCACGCACCAGCGCCAGATCGCTCGTGCTGCCGGGCACCCGCACCATGTCGCCAAAGGTGCAGAAAATCACGTCTGGCAGTTGCGCCATGTGCATGGCCGTGTCCACCAGAGACTGATCTGTCACGCACACCGGGCAGCCGGGGCCATGCACCAGCGAGAGATTCTCAGGCAGCAGCGACAACAGGCCGTGGCGCATGAGGTTGTGGGTCTGACCGCCACAGATTTCCATGACGTTCCAGGGCCGCGTGACGGTGCGGTGCAGTTCCCCCAGCAGCGCTTTCATGCGGGGCACGTCCTGAAAATCCGACACATATTTCATGCCGTCTCATCCTTCAATGCGTCCATGAGCGACAGGGTTTTGGCTGCGGCGTCTTCGTTCAGCCGGGTGATGGCAAACCCCGCGTGACACACCACAAAATCCCCCGGCTGCGCCTGCACCATGCTCAGGCACACCGTCTGCGTCACCGGGCCAAAACGCACCGTGGCCATGTCCAGGCCAGAGGCTTCGTCCGCCATCACGTTCAACACTTCACCGGGCAGTCCCAGGCACATGGCGCACCTCCGCGTCTGTTGGATGATCCCCGGCCATTATGCCGCCAAACGCTGCGGCAGTCCCCTTCTTCAACACCCTGCCAACTGGCCATAGGCCAGGCCGCCGTCGCCCGGCGGCAGGCGGCGGGGCCAAAAAACGGGCACGGCCAGCGTTTTTTTGGTGAGTTCAATCAGCAGACGGTTGTTGAAACATCCGCCCCCCAGCACCACGGCGCGGGCCTGTGTTTTTTCGGCGACCACACCTGTCCACCGGGCCAGGGCGGCGTGAAAGGCCCAGGCCAACGAGGGGGCGGTTTCGCCGGATTGAAAACGCTGCCGGAGCTGCCGCAACAGGGCGAGGCTGTTCAAGCTCAGCAGACCATTTTCTTCAAACCAGTCCACCTCCAGAGGGGGTGTCTGGTGTAAATGCCTGTGGCCCAGGGCGGTGGACATCAGGCGCTGGGGCAGGTCCGCCTCGAAGGTGTTTTCTTCTCCCAGTCCCAGCACATAAGCAGCGGCGTCAAACAGGCGGCCCGCCGAGCGGGCGGGCAACGCACCGGCGGCGGGGGGTGTCCCGGCCAGCCAGGTCTCCACCCACCGGCGAGGGCAACGCACCGCTGCTTCGCCCCCCACCAGCGGCACCGGCGTCACACTGGCCACGCGCCTGAGCGCGCCGGGTGTGGCGTCTTCGCTCAAAAAACACTCTGCCCCCCAGGGGGTGTTGTCCTCGCCATAACCCGTGCCGTCCATCACCACCGCCAGCACCGGCCCGGCGCGTTGGCGGCTCTCGGCCAGGGCGTGGGCGGCGTGGGCGCGGTGGTGAAACACCTCCCGCACCGGCGCGGCAAACTCCGCCGCCAGCGCCCGCACGTGATAACCGGGGTGGGCGTCCACCAGCACCAGCGCCGGTGAAACACCCAGTTGGAACAGCAGGCCCGTGAGCCAGTGTCGCGCGCGCTGGCGAGCCAGGGGGGTTTGTTGATCACCCAGGTGGGGACTCACCCAGGCCGTGCGCCCCACCCCCACCGCCACGGTGCTGCACAAATCTCCCCCCAGCGCCACGGTGGGCGCGGCCAGGGGCCGGGGCAGACGCACCGGCCGGGGAACCTCGGCCCGCGAGCGACGCAGAAACATGGCCCGGCCCGCAACCACCTGGCCCACGGTGTCGTCGGTGGCGTGCTCAAAAGTCAGGTTGTGGTGTGCGACCCACACGGCAGGCGGCAGGGGGGGCCAGTCCCTGGGCGACAGGGGCATGGGCTGGCCGTGCAGGTTGGCGCTGGTGCAGACAAGGGGTGCGTCCACACCCATCGCCAGACCCAGTTGCAGACCCGTGGCGGGCAGCATCAGGCCCAGCAGATGGCCGTGGTGCGGCGCAATGCACCGGGCCAGTTCCCTGCCCTGTGGCGTAAGACGGTGGCACAACAACAGGGGCCGCCGCCAGCCGGTGAGCCACGCCCGCTCGGCGCGGGAAAGCCGCGCCAGCGTCAGGGCGGCGGCTTCGTCTTTCACCATCACCGCCAGGGGCTGCGCCGGACGGTGTTTGATGGCCCGCACCAGGGCCACGGCCTGTGAATTGTCCGCCAGCGCGACAAGGTGATAGCCCCCGGTGGCCTGCGCCAACAACACGCCGCCGTTTTGCAGGTGCGCCGTCACGCCGGGCCACGGAAACATCCGGGCTTCTTCCTCTGCCCCCACCGGCCCCACGCGCCACAACGGACCACAGCGGGGGCAGTTGATGGTCTGGCTGTGAAAGCGCCGATTGCCTGGCGTGACATATTCCCGCTGGCAATCCGGGCACGGCGGCAGGCCCGACCAGTGGGTGCGCTCCCTGTCAAATGGCAGGGCGCGGGTGAGGGCAAAACGTGGCCCGCAGTGACGGCAGCCGATGAGGGGATCCCCACACCGCCGGTTCTGCGGGTCTGAAAATTCGCGCTGACAATCGGAGCACAGGCCCGCATCGGGGCACAGGCCGTGGAGTGTGTGGGGATTCTCAGCAGAAGAAGGCTGTATGGAAAAGCCCGCTGGCGCAGGCCCGGTGAGGGGCGGCAGCTTTTTGAAACGGGGCACGGGTGTGAGCGGGAAATGCCGCCGCCATGCCTGGGGAAAGGCCACGAGCGCCGCTTCATCACCCCACAGGGCGATTTCCAGGCCACCTCCGTGGTTCATCACCCAGCCCCGCAGAAAAAGGGCCGTGGCCAGTTCATACGCCAGGGGCCGCGCCCCCACACCCTGCACCACGTCCGCCGCCAGCAGGTGAAGGTGATCCGGTTGTTCGCCGACCATGGTGTGCATCCTGAAGGTTTTTCAGAATTTTTGCGGGGGAACAAGAACCGTGAAAGTTCAATGCCATCCATGGCGGCTGGTTCCAGGGCATCCATCCGTGGATGCCCGTTCGACGGGCCAGAGCATCAATAT
>CAYJOG010000253.1:0-4900 GCA_964371695.1 uncultured bacterium | reverse complement strand
ATATGAACGCAGGCAGGACCACAGGCGGGGACGCCTGTGGCTACTCGCGCCACCAGTTTTTTTTGAACTGGGCTGCCGCCACCTCTCGCGCAGACCTGCTCAGCGTTTTTTGTAACTGGCGAGCTGCATGATGGCGATGTTCAGCTCCACGTCGCCCGCGCTGGTTTTCAGCGGAATCGCCACGGTCTGGATGGCCACCACTTCGATGGTGCTGTTGTCGCCCTGAATGATGGTGGGCGGGGTGATGTAGAGGCGGTAACCGTCGTTGGACAACGAGATGGTGGCGTTGCCCGCAATCACGTTGGCCAGCTCGCTGATGGCGCTTTTCTCCATGCGGTCCAGGTCGCGGGCGTCAGAGGCTTTTTTGTCGAACTTCATGCGGGAGGCCACCATGCGGGCCACTTCGTCGGTCATGCTGATGACAAAACTGCCCCGCAGGTCTCCCACCAGCCCCACCAGCACACTCACACTGTGACCGGGCATGAGGCCCTTTTTCACCGTGGCCTCGCCGCGCGCCACCTCGCAGCCGGTCATGCGACGAAACACATCCTCGGAGGCGGTGATGAACGGATTGATGAGGGCAGCGGTGGACATGAGCGCAGCTGTCTGAGTCTAGGGGCTTAAAAACAATCCGCAAGTTGTACACCCGTTCGCAACACGGAAGGCATTTGTTGACAGGGCCTTTGGTTGGTCCGCGAAGCCCTGGTCATTGCCCACCTGCCTTAACAGCGTGTTGAAACGGTCTTAAGCAGATAACGGGCCACGCTGTCTTCAGTGTTGGGGCCGATGTGATGGGTGGCGCGGGCCTTCACCTGGGGCCGGGCCCCCGCCACCGCCACGGAGGTGGGGGCCATGTCAAACAGCGTCAGGTCGTTCAGGTCGTCGCCAAACACGGTGAGTTTCGCCGGGTCCAGGTTTTCCTGCGCCAGCAGACGCGCCACGGCCCGGCACTTGGTGGCTTCACGGTCATGCACCGTGAGCCAGAACCAGCCCGGCGAATAAATGTTGTCATACAGGTGCAACTGCACCCGGTCCCCCAGGGTGTTTTCCAGGGCGATCATCAGGTGGGTGGTCACCTCCTGCGTGTGTACGGCGTTCAGGCAGATGACCTGATCGCCGTAAGCCGCCGAGGCGTCGGCCACGTTCACCAGCCGGTGGTCGTTCAGGCCCCGGCGCTCGGCGTGATACCAGGCCATGCCCTCGTGCAGGGGCGGGGGCATATACAGCCGGTCCCGCTCACCGTCGTAGGTGGAGACAAAAGGCGCGCAGCCGTGGGACGCCATGAGGTCGTGAATGGCGGGCAGCAGGGCGGGGTCGATGGCGTGGGTGAGGAGATGGCGGCCCGTGTGGTAATCCGACACAAAGGCCCCGCCCATTTCCACCACCGGCAGGCGCAGGGGCAGCGGCCCCATCAGGCGGGACATGGAAAACACGCTGCGGGCCGTGGCCACGGTGAAAATCAGGCCCTCCTGCAGCAGCGTGGTGAGCGTCTGGCGGGTGAAATCCGACAAACGGGCGTCGGCTCCCAAAAGCGTGCCGTCGAGGTCTGAGATGTACACACCGTCCACGGGGGAATTGTAAAAGGCATCTCACCAATGTTGATGAGATGCCTTTTGCAGGACATGGATGTCATGCCACGAAAACCGGCGCTTTGAAATTGCAGAGGTTTTCGCGCTCGTGGCCGGAATTCACTTCCGGTCACGGCGCTCGAATAAATCCACGGAGGGATTTATGAGATGAGGTTTGTGGGCGTAATATGCGCGGCATGTTCAAAGCCATTCTTCTGGATTTCAACGGCGTGGTGGTCGACGACGAACCATGGCAGGAAGTGTTGTATATCGAGGTGTTGAAGGGCCGAGGCATTGACCTGACGCCAGCGCAGTACCGCGAACATTTTCTGGGCAAAGATGACTACAGCATTGCCCGCCACGCCCTGGAACTGGGCGGCCACACCCCCACCCGCGAAGACGCCGTGGCGCTGGCCGGTGAAAAAACGCGGCGTTATCTGGAAACCATCGGCGAGCGCCTCAAGCCGGTGAGCGGCGCGGCGGATTTCATGCGCGAGGCGGCCCGCCGGGGGCTGCTGGGCATTGTGAGCGGCGCGCCCCGTGCGGAAATCGAGCACGTGCTGGGGCTGATGGACGTGCCGGACCTGCTCAGCGTGTTTGTGCCGCTGGAGGAGTTCGAGCGGGGCAAGCCTGATCCGCAGGGTTACCTGCTGGCGCTGGCGCGTCTGAACCTGGACCGCGCTCAGGGCAGCCAGGCCCCGGTGCTGCCGGGTGAAGTGCTGGTGATTGAAGACAGCCGGGCGGGTTTCCGGGCTGGCTTGGCGGCGGGCATGGCGGTGGCGGCCCTCACCACGGCGCATCCGGCGTCAGATTTTCCCGGCGCGTGGGCGGTGGCCGAACATCTGGCGGAACTGCACGGCCCGGTGATGGAAAAACTGTCGGGGGGGTAGAGGTTTATCTGTATAAAAGTGAGGAGTAGGTGCGGTGTCCCCACCGCACCTGCACAGCAGCGATGGGGACATCGCTGCTACTCATTTCAAATCGGATGAACCAGTAGTTCACAACCCCATCATCTTGGCCACGATTTCCTTCATGATTTCGGTGGTGCCGCCGCCGATAGGCCCCAGGCGGGCGTCGCGCCACATGCGCTCCAGGCGATATTCCCGCATGTATCCATATCCCCCGTGAATCTGTATCGCCTCGCTGGCGATGTCCACCCCCAGGTCCATGGCCTTGATCTTGGCCATGCTGACTTCTTTCAGGCACGGGGTTTTGGCGTGGTGCATCTTGAGCACGTTGTAGACAAACGTCTTCACCATTTCGATTTCCGTGGCCATGTCCACCAGTTTGTGTTTGATCACCTGAAACTTGCCGATGGGCCTGCCAAAGGCCTCGCGTTCGCGCACATATTTTTCGGTGAGTTCCAGGGCCATGTCCGACCCCGTCACGGACCCAAGGCACATGATGAGCCGCTCCCACTCCAGGTTGATCATGGCGTTGATGAAGCCCTGGCCTTCTTCTCCCAGGCGGTTGGCCACGGGCACACGCACGTCTTCAAAGGCCAGTTCGGCGGTGTCGCTGGCCCACCAGCCCAGTTTTTTGAGGTCCTTGCTCACGCTGAAACCGGGCATGTCCTTTTCCACAATCAGGGTGCTGAAACCGGCGTGGCCCTTGCTCTCGTCGGTTTTGCACAACACCAGCACCAGATCAGCCCGTTTGCCGTTGGTGATGAAGGTTTTGGCGCCGTTGAGAATGTAATGGTCCCCGTCGCGCACCGCCTTGCTGCGAATGCCCGCCAGATCGCTGCCCGCCACCGGCTCGGTCAGTCCCAGGGCGGCGATCTTCTGGCCCTGCACCATGGGTTTGAGGAACCGCTCCTTCTGCTCGTCGTTGGCCAAGCGCTCCAGGCCGGGGGTAATGATGAGGGTGTGCATGCCAATGCCCGCCATGAGGCCCGTGCTGCCGCAGCGGGACATTTCCTCCACCAGCACCGCGCCATGCAGACAATCGCCCCCTGAGCCGCCCATGGCCTCGCTGGCCATCACGCCCAGCCAACCGGCCTGTCCCATCTGGCGGAACACGTCATCGGGAAACCAGGCGTTTTCTTCCCAGTCGTCCACATGGGGGGTCACGTGCTGGGCCAGCCAGCGCGAAAGCTCTTTGCGAAAACTCTCGTGTTCTTCGGCAAAGGGATAGGCGGGGTTCTTTTTGATGTTCATGGGGGGGGATTGTAAAGGTCTGTTTCAGCGTCTGCGAAAATAGTTGTCGGCGGTCAAAAATCCGGGCGCATTGCGGGCCGGGGCATTTTTTTGCCGTTTTCGCCTCTCCTTGACGTACCCCCCACGGGTTCTTATAGTCCCGTGGCTCAAAACACAGGAAGGGGCTGATGGCGATTAGCGCAAAACTCGAAGAACAAGGCGCCATTATCGAAGGCAAAATCACACGACTCTCACCCGCAGGGGCACAGATGCTGCTTTACAGCGGAAAACGAGGGTTTGTCCATGTGTCCGAGGTAAGCGACGAACCCGTGCGCAACCTGCGCGACGTGCTGGCCGTGGGAGAAGTGCGGCCGGTGAAGGTGATTCGCCAGGGAGACCGGGGAGACATCGAAGTGTCGCTGAAACAGGCGGCTGGCCAGACGGTGGCGGAGGAAAAATACAAATACCCCACCAGCGGAGACCCGAAGCCGGTTTATCCCGAGCCAGGCTCCAGCGAGGCCCGCACCGGCGTATCGTTTGAAGAAAAAGTGCGCAAATACCTGCGCCAGTCCGAAGACCGCCTTCTGGACATCAAACGTTCCACCGAAGCCAAACGCGGCGGCGCCAAAAAGAAAACCACCAAAAAACCCACCGGGCGGTAAAAAGCGGGGGAAGCCTCGCCTTTTTTTATATACGGCGCAACCGTTGCTTTTGCGGAAAAGAGCGATAGCAGCACTGCGCCTGCACAAAAAACAGGGGGAGTGCCGCCGCGCTGCTGTTTGTCCACATCAAGAAGGCTTTGACCAAGAGCATTTTCAGAGTAGATGTGGACGCAATAAGAGCTTTTTTTCTTGCCCTCTCCCTCAGAACCTGTTTGAAAAGTCCGTCGTGGACTTTTCAAACCCAACGCCTTCGGGGGCAAGCCCCCTTGGCGTGGCGAAAACCTCAACTTTTACAAAGTTTCGGCTTTCGGAAGCGGCCAGCCATGGCCGCAAGAGCCTGCTTAAAATTGGAATATGTTTCATACACCCCAATTTTAAAACAGGCTCTCAGGGAGAGGGCAGCCGAAGGTTGAGCGAAGCGAAATCTGAGGCGGGTGAGGGGGAAAGAGAACTTTTGAAAAAAGTCTGATTCTTTCTCCCAGCCTGTTCCCCCTCACCCGCTCGTGACCTCACATTTGTTCGGTCACGGTCT
>CAYJOG010000252.1:0-4910 GCA_964371695.1 uncultured bacterium | reverse complement strand
TGGCCTTTCTCAACCCATTTTGCTCAAGCAAAGCTCTCGCAAAATGGCGCTTTTGTAGGGGTTTTTCAAACCCCTGCAAGCGAAAAAATCTGCTATCGCCTTTGCTCGGCCAGATGCCCCAATGGGCATCTGGAAAGAACCCTCGCAAACTCATGGATTTTTCAGGGTGTTTATCAACACCCTGTTAGCGTTATCGGAGACAAAAAAGAGGAATTTAGAAAAGGGCCGGATTCAAACATGCGCACATGCGCAACCAGTGCGAAAGTTGTTTATACCCCAACCTGTGTGATTTTCCAGGACTGGTGGATGGTTTTTCCGGCGCTTGCGCGCTGACAGGCATAAACCCCCACCCCCTGAAAAACCGGCCGGATTTTTTCACCCCGTCCCAACATTGAAAAACAGGGAAAAAACACCAGCCACACCGGCGGATCCACGTCCACCACCAGACTCACCCCCAGGGCGGGGTTGCTCAGCACCCACCCCACACATAACGACAACCGCCCCTGGCAGCACACCGGCAGGCTCACCTCGCGGTGTACCCGGCGCACCTTGAAAGATGGTGCTGGCCCACGGCGGCCCCCGCGCGCTGGCTTTTCAAAACAGGGCAGAAACCACCACTGGCCCACCCAGGTGTCCTGGCGCACCTGGGCCGTGAGGGACTGATGCAACCCCAGGGCGTGGGGGCCAAAGGCCCAGGTTTTTTGCAGGGTGCCCCCGGCGGTGGCGTGTTCAAAACCCAAAAGGGCTGTGTCGGGCGTGTGAAGACTGGCGGCGGCGATGGTGGTGTATGACGCAAGACCACTCAAAATCACCAGCTCACCCTCAACACCCCCATGAAACCCCGCCAGTTCCGGCGGCCCCGGCGGCAACGCCCCATGGGCGGGCAGCCAACAATCCATGGCCCCCACCAGCGGCCCTTGGCGAGGAAACAACCAACCGGCTGGTTCCTCCACGGCCAGGGCAAACTCTTCTTTTCCTGACTGGAATTCGACGGGCCGGGCCGCCTCGGCGGGCGCGGGAGAAGGCCAAATCCCCACCCAGGGCCGGGCCGAGGCGCCATGCCACAGGCCTTCCAGCGACGCCCCCAGACCAGGGTTCAACAGACCGGTCCACTGGGGATGATGCAGCAGCCAGTAGCCATCCATATCTTGGGATAGCGCCCTTCGGTCATTTTCCCGGTTTTGCCGCCTGGCGTCCAGACCCTTGAGCCAGGCCGCCTCGGCCCGCAGGCGCGTGGCCGGGTCTGCCCCACCCCCCAAAAGCGCTGGACGGGCGTATCCCCTGGGCAGGGGGTGCGCACTTTCGTCACCCACGCCCCCCTGCAACCAGCCCCACCGCCTGACAAAACTTTCCCAGACCCAGCGGGTGTCCTGAGGAGTGGCGTTTTTCACGGGGTAAATCCTAACCTTGCCCTGCTCACCTTGTTCTACAATGCCACCATGGATTCACCGGTAATGACTTGGAAAACCCAGGGTCAGGACCTGGTGTTTCGCATTCATCTGCATGAGGTCAACCATTTCAACGGTCAGACGCTTCAGCCCCTGCTGGAAGAAGCCCTGGCCACCACCAAGGGAGAAATGCGACTGATCATGGACCTGAGCGAGGTGGAACTGATGCAGAGCCTGGGGCTGTCTCTGTTGGCGCGATTGGTGCAGGTGGCGCGGCACCACAACTGGCCCAGGCCGGTGCTGGTGGCGGTGGATGATTTTGTGTTGATCACGCTGGAAGCCGTGGCCCTGGACCGCCTGTTTGATTTTCAGACCTCGCTCGACAACACACTCGGCGCGTGAAATAAAAAACCGGCCCGTATTGGCGAGTCGGTTTTGATCGCTGCATGTCGTGCTGCGGCTAGAGCCTCGTCAGAGTAAGCGCGTACAAGGTGGCGCTTGGCGGCATCCGTGGCCAAAGGCCAAGGATGGCCGTTCCGCCGCCGGTGAAGCACGGCTGGTCGCTTGTCAAAACAATGCTTCCCTTTTCCAAAAATCTACATGAAACCAGCCTGTTTTTGGGCTGGGCTGAGCCGTGCGGCGTTGTTCGCAAGGTTTCACGGATGAAACCGGCGAACCAGACAAAAAGCAGGGCAGGTTCTTTATACCCCGTTACAAAGGAACCTTTCTCGTCTACATCTTCTATGACTTTGGTCTATTTGGTGGAGTAAACGCCCAGCACCTTGAACAGGGTTTCGGCCTTGGTGGAAAACACCAGCCCTTCGGGATTGAGAAACCCCTGGCCTTCCTGACGGGGATTGGGACGGGCGAAATGCACCTTGCCCCGAAGCCCCACGATGAACCAGTCTGACTCTCCCTGGGTTTGACTGGAAAAATGCGGCTCCAGCAACAGCGTCTGACCTGATTTGAAAGGAATCCCCTTGGGGGTAACCTTGAGGGTGAGCAGGGCCGTGGCCCCCGCCCCCAGATCCGGCTGGCTGAAAACCACCTTGCCCATCTCCCGCAGCGGTGCGTCATAACGTGCAAAAGAAGCCTGATCCACGTTAAAAGCCGCCCCGCCCTCTCTCAGCAGCATGTTGGAAACCGCCTTGCCGGTGTCTGGCTCCATATATAGAGCCTTTTGCATGGCCATGAGAAACTCGTGGAAGGTTTTGCGCACCTTGGCGTCAAACAGGGGATGGCGGACGATTTCCCCCAGCGCCACCTGTTCGGGTTCCAGACTGCCGCCTGCGTCGTACATCGCCATGCCGCCGGGGCCGCTCTGACGGCCTGTGAGCAATTCATCCACACTCATGTTCATGGCGCCTGCCAATGCTTCCAGCTCACGGGCGCGGGGGCGGGTGCGGCCCCGTTCATATTGGGCAATGGAACTGCGGCCCAAGCCGGCTTTTTCAGCAAGGATGGCCTGGGTCATTCCCAGTTCGTCTCGTCGAGCGCGAATTCGGCGGCCAATGGCAGACATGTTTTCCTCCGGTCAAGACCTCGTTGGTTTTAGTAATGGGTCAGGTTTAAGTGTTTTGTAGTTAAACGGTCTTAATTCGTTCTTTTTATTCGTCTCAGTTTGCTTCTGCAAGTCCTTATAGCAAGAACAATACCAAAATCAAAGACAGAACTGTTCTTTATTTGAAAACAAAATGGCCGTTATCGTCTCTTATTTGTTAAAAAACCCATTCCCTCTTGTCTGTTTTCACCTCTTTATGAGAATAACCCGATATGCTCTTACGAACAACAACTAAAAAAACAAACCCCGCCACACCCCTGTGCAGCACGAATTTGTTTAACACTGGGGGTCAAGAGCAGCGTTTTTGAAGTCTGCAAAGGGCGCTTTGCCCTCTTTGCCCTGGCGGCGCAGCAGTTCCCAGGCCTTGTCGGCTTCAAGGGGCCGGGCAAAGAAATAACCCTGCGCAAAATCACAACCCTGGCTGAGCAGCCGGGCCGCCTGCATTTCTTCTTCCACACCCTCTGCCACAACCTTCATGTTCAACTGTTTCGCCAGCGCAAGAATGACATCCGTGATTCCCGCCTGACCCTGGGTGCGCCCCAACTGTTGCACAAATGACCGGTCAATTTTAAGCGCATTGAGCGGGAACCGGTGCAGGTAACTGAGAGAGGAATAACCGGTGCCGAAGTCATCCAGGCTCAGGCCCACGCCGGCCTCGCGCAAAGACCGCAGGGTGGCCTCTGCCGTGTCCTGATTTTCCATCATCACCGACTCGGTCAGTTCCAGCCACAGACCCGTCGGGGCAAGACCGGCGTTTTTCAGCGACGCCAGCACGCGGTCCACCAGGTCAGATTCCTTGAACTGCGTGGCCGACAGGTTCACGCTCACAAACAGGTCTTCATCCTGCAACTGGCTGCGCCATATATGTATCTGACGGCAGGCCTCGTCCATCACCCACTGGCCCAGTTCGTGAATGAGATGGGTTTCTTCAGCCATGGGGATGAACGAAAGCGGCCCCAGCAGGCCCCGCTCCGGGTGCTGCCACCGCACCAGCGCTTCAAACCCCACCAGCCGTTCCGCCGCCAGATGGACAATGGGCTGGTAATGCAGGCGAAACTCGCTCCGCGCGAGCGCCCGGCGCATGTCGGTGCGCAGCTTCACGGTGGAAAGCGAATTGGAGGCCATTTTTTCTTCGTCAAAAACCGCCCATTTGCCCGGCCCAAGCCCCTTGGCGCGATACATCGCCAGGTCGGCGTCGCGGATGATTTCCTCTGGCCGGTCGTATTTCTGGCGGCTCAGCGCCACGCCAATGCTCACGGTGAGAAACACCTCTTCACCCATCAGGCTCACCGGCTCGCTCAGGCGCGCCTGCACCCGCCGCACCACGTCCAGGGACTCCTCCCTGTCCAAAAGACCTTCCACCAACACGGTGAACTCATCGCCACTGAACCGCCCCACCGTGTCGCCAGGGCGCACACATTCGCGCAGGCGGGCGGCCATCAGGCGCAGCACTTCATCGCCCTTTTTGTAACCGAAGCTGTCGTTGAGCAGGCGAAAGTTGTCAATGTCCACAAACAGCACGGCAAAAAAATCGCCGCCGCTGCGTTTGGAACGCCACAGGG
Organism: uncultured bacterium; assembly: GCA_964371695.1. Taxonomy (GTDB): domain Bacteria; phylum CAYJOG01; class CAYJOG01; order CAYJOG01; family CAYJOG01; genus CAYJOG01. Next base: position 399 of record CAYJOG010000252.1, on the reverse strand, counting down.
CTTGGCCCAGGCGGTCTACAAAAAGCGTCCAGCTCGCAAGACCCGTGAGGCCGTCCAGCAGGGCGTTGCGCTGCATCTGTTCTTCGGCCCGCTTGCGCTCGGTGATATCGGTGAGGAACCCCGCCATACGCACGGGGTGGCCTGCGTCGTCGCGCACCGCCAGCCCCCGACACAGCACCCAGCGAAAAGAACCATCCTTGTGCCGCAGGCGGTGTTCGTTTTCAAAGTGAGGCGTCGCGCCCTCCAGGTGGGCGGTGAGGGCCGCCTCGGTGGTGACCTGATCGTGGGGATGCACCCGGCTCAGCCACTCCTGGGGCATCGCGCCGATTTCGTCTTCGTCATATCCCAGCATGGCCTTCCAACGGGTGGAATAGAACATCTGGTTGCCGGGAATGTCCC
>CAYJOG010000251.1:0-4942 GCA_964371695.1 uncultured bacterium | reverse complement strand
GGCGTACTCCCTGAGTTTTTCCCCGGCGGCTTGTTGCTCTGTCCTGTCGAGCACAAACCCGATGACGGAATCCGGCGGCTCCAGAAGCACCAGCCCCAGTTCCACCGGCAGGCGGCGGCCATCCTTGCAGAAATATTCTTTTTCATAGGGCGCAGCGCTTCCGTTCTCCTTGAGTTGCCGGGCGGCCGCTTCGTCGCGCGTGCGCCATGCGGGCGGGGTCAGGGCATCCCACGACAGGAAACCCGCTTCCAGTTCAGCGCGGGTATAACCCAGCATGGAAAGCAGCGTGTCGTTGGCATCGGTGAGGCGACCGCCGAGATTACCCAGAATGATGCCGATGATGTTGGACTGGATGAGCCGATGAAACCTGGCTTCGTTTTCCCGGCGAACAAGCTCCTCGCGAATGCGACGATTTTCGTCTTCAAACTGCTTGCGGCGAATCTGGGCGCGGACACGGGCCCGGAGCACCTCGAACTCGCCGGACTTGGTGATGTAGTCATCGGCCCCGGCGCCCAGGCCCTCCAGCATGGCGACCCTGTCCTCCATCGCCGTCAGCATGATGAGGGGGATGTCCCGCACCACTTCAGCAGATTTGATGCGGCGGCAGGTTTCCTTGCCGCCCATGCCGGGCATGATCAGATCCAGCAGAATGCAGTCCACGGGCTGGATGGACAACAGCTCCAGCGCCTCCTCGCCCGAATGGGCCTGGATCACGTCATAACCTTCTTCCTGCAACGCTTCGCTCAGTTCCTGCAGATAAGTCAGGCTGTCATCCACAGCCAGAATCCGGCGAGGCCCCAGCAGGCTGGCGGTTTCCACGCCTCTGCCCGCTCCCCGGCGCAAAACGGCAGAGAGTTTCGCCAGCATCACGTCGGGGTCTTCCTCTTTTCGGACAAAGGCGTCGGCCCCGGCTTCCAGCGCGCCGAGTTCTGCGGTGCTGTCCTGGGAGCCCGTGAGCAGCAGACAGGGAACATCCCGCAGGGCTGCGTCCAGGCGCACCCGCCGGATCACCGTGGGGCCGTCAATGCCGGGCAACACGCCATCCACCACAATGGCGTTTGGTCGGTGGTCGGCGGCCATGCGCAGGCCTTCTTCGCCGCTTTCCGCCACCAGAACCCGGTGCCCTCCCCGCTCAAACACCTCTCTCAGTTCTTCCCGAAACGTCACGCTGTCGTCAATCAGCAGGATGGTGAAATCTGCGGGCGAAAGCGGTCTTTGGCGCATGCGCAGAAGTTCCCTCGTCTTGGCGATCAGATAGGCGCGGTTATAGGGTTTGCCCACGTATTCATTGGCGCCGGTTTGCAGGGCGCGCAACCGGTCCTTCACCTCCACCTCAGACGAAAGCATGAGAACCACCATGTTTTTTCCCTGACTGGTGCTGCGCAGCTCCTCAAGGAAATCCACACCGTTGCCGTCAGGCAACAGCACGTCCAGCACCACCACCGACACGGCGGTCTGCGCCAGCGCACTTCGCGCCTCTGCCAGGGTGGCGCAGGGCAACACATCAAACCCTGCCGTTTGAAACGCCTCGGCCAAGTCCATCCGCACCGTCAGGCTGTCATCCACGATCAGAACGGTGTGGCTCATGGTTCGCCCCGCCCGTTTCCTGAGCCGAGTGCAGAAAGGAAGGGGCCGATCTCCCCCAGGGGCAGAACGTGCTCCACCGCGCCCAAAAGCGCCGCTTCTCGGGGCATGCCATAGACAACGCTGGTGGCTTCGTCCTGCGCCAGGGTCAGGCCGCCCGCCGTCCGCATATCCCGCAGCCCGGTTGCGCCGTCCCGCCCCATGCCCGTCAACAGGCAACCCACCGCCTGCGGGCCATAGGCCTGGGCCACGGACTCAAACAGCACATCCACGGAGGGGCGGCAGGAATGGCGCTCCGGCTCACTGGTCAACCGCAGGCGGCCTTCCTGCACCATGAGGTGTCGCCCCGGCGGGGCCATCACAACGCGCCCGGCGGCGGCTGCCACTGCTTCGCCATCCTGCGCGGTCGTTACGCGGCGGGGCGTCTGGCCATCCAGCCATTCCGCAAAAGCCGCGCCGAATGTTTCGCCGATGTGCAGCACCAGCAAAACCGGCAAATCAAAGCCGTTGCCCAGCGACCGCAGAATGTCCACAATCGCGCCAGGCCCCCCGGTGGACGCCCCAATGGCCACCACCTGAAAATTCCGGCGGGGGGCCACCGGCTGGGTTGCCCCGGGTTCGGCCAGAACCGGCAGGCGGCCCATGGTTCCCAGACGTGCGCGGGGATGGGTGATGACGCGAATGCGGGACACGAGCTTGAGCGCGGCGAGAAACTGCTGTTCCCATTGTCCGTCCGGCTCATCCCCTCTGGGTTTTTCCAAAACATCCACCGCGCCTGCGGCCAGGGCTTCGTAGGTTTTGAACAGTTCGCCCCTGTTGACGGAAGCCGAAACCACCAAAATGGGCGTGGGGCAATGGGCCATGATGAATTCCGTGGCGGCCAGACCACTCATCACCGGCAACATCATGTCCATGGCCAGCACGTCCGGGCGGTGTTGCTGGCACAGGGCAATGGCGCTTTTGCCGTCTTCGGCCTCGGCGACCAGCTCCATCTCCGGGTCGGAGGCAATCACGTCGCAAAGCTGTTTGCGAACGGTCAACGAGTCTTCTACCACCAGAACACGGATTTTTTTCATGGTCTAGCCCACCAGCTTTCTGATGCTGGCCAGCAGCGCCACTTGGTCAAACTCGCTTTTGACCATATAACCCGACGCCCCCACGTTTTGCCCGCGCAGCAGGTCTTCGGGAGAAGACCGGGATGTCACCAGAATGGCGGGCACTGTCCGCAGGTCCGGGTCCTGGCGGGTGCGCTCAATAAAGGTGAATCCATCCATGCCGGGCATTTCAACGTCCACCAGAAAAAGGGCATATTTTTTGGTCCGGGCAATTTCCAGCGCTTCTTCTCCCGAACTGGCGGTGTCCACCGCATAGCCTGCTGACTCGAGAATGCTTTGTTCCAGCATGCGCGTGGTGAGGGAATCGTCGATTACCAGAACGGGCTTCAACGCTTTGGCGGCAGGTTTTTCGTAACTGCCTTCACGGATGGCTTCCGCCACCAGCCCGTCTGGGTCCAGCACAAGCTGGGGGTTGCCGTCGGCGTCCATCGAGGCCCCGCTCACCACCGGGTCTGCCGGGGTCAGCTCCGGCAAGGGCCTGAGCACGACGTTAAAAGCCCCCAGAAGCCGTTCCACGCCCAGCGCCGCAAGCTCCCCGCCCGCGCCTTCTACAACAACCATCGGCCACGACGCCTGATCACCCCAAAACGCGGGCACACCAAGGCGCAACACCCGTGAAAGCGGGACAAAGGGAATGGCCTTGCCTTCATGCACCACCGAATCGCCCATGCTGGATTTTGCAAGGCTCCTGGCCAAAACCTGCCGGGACTCACGGATGGCCTCGAGGGGAATGGAAACGGTGACGCCCGCGCTTTGCACCATCAAAGCCTCCAGAGACGCCAGTGACAAAGGGACCACCAGTTCAAACCGGGTTCCTGTGTCAGAGGAGGTCTGAACCGAGACATCCCCGCCCAGCCGTTCCACCGTCTCGCGCACAATGTCCATGCCGATTCCCCGTCCCGCCACCTCTGTGACAGTGGCGGATGTGCTGATGCCGCCGCGCAAAAGCAGCAGCATCAGGTCGCTTGCGCCCAGTTTTCCCGCCTGGGCGGGAGACAGCCCTTTTTGAACCGCCATGCGGTGAATGGCCTCCAGGTCTATCCCCCCTCCGTCATCCTGCACGCCAAAAACCACGTGCCGTCCCCTGCGGAGGACTTCCACCAGCACGTGACCCACTGGCGGCTTGTTCCTCGTCAGACGCTGCGATGGGCTTTCAATGCCGTGGGCGACAGCATTGCGCGCGATTTGCAGAAGCGCCCCCTGCATCGTTCCGAGCACCTGGGTGTCCAGACGCACCTCGGCCCCCCGTCCCTCAAAACGCACCTGCTTGCCCAGGGCCTGCGCCGTGTCGCGCACCATCCGTTCCAGTGGTGTGAAAAGCGCCTTGGCGGGCATCAGGCGCAGTTGTTCCGCTGCTTCGCGAACCTGCCTCAGCTCCCTGTCCATCTGCTCCACGCCCAGCACCACCTGACGGTCCAGATGGCCCAGCAGGCTGCGCAGTTCCTCTGCAATGGCGTGGGATTTGTCTGCCCCCGGAAGCCCGGCCCGCAGGCTTTCCCTTGCCCCGCGCGCCGCCAGTTGTTCCGCCAGCAGGTCCGCCAGACGCCTCGCCCGTTCCAGTGAAAAACCGTTCCGGCGAAGACCCCCCAGCACCGTGTGGGTTTCTGAAACACCATCCAGCAGGGCGTCCACCTCGGCCATGTCTGTCCACGTGCTCCTGAAGGCTTCGTGATGCAGCGGCGCGTCGGGAACACCGGCCTCAGCGGGCGCGGGCGCAAGCGCCTGCACCTTGGCGTGAATCTGGTCCAGCAGCTTCAGCAGGACATTGAACCGCTCGCGGGAATCTTCCTGCCCGGCCTGCCGAATGGCGGAAAGCTGATCTTCGGCGGCGTGGGCCAGGTCCGCGATGTCCACCTGCTTGACCACCCGCGCCGCGCCCTTGAGGGTGTGGGCCAGACGCAGCAGGTGCTGAATCTGGTCAGGACCAGCGCCTGGTTTTTCAAGTTCCAGCACCCCCCGGCCCAACTGGTCGAGCAGGTCACGCACTTCAATGCGGAAGTATTTGAGGGGGTCTTTGGCCATGAGCCGGGTCTATGCCTGTTCCTCTACGAGCAGCAGCAGCTCCCTGGAAAGCGTGGTCAGTTCAGAGGCCGTCTGAAGTGTCTGCCCCGTGCTGATTTCCGATTCCTTGGTGGCCTGCGCCACGTTGGAAATGGCCACGTTGACCTGCTCCACCGCGGTGGTCTGCAGCTTGGTGGAGAGTTCGATTTCCCGCGCCGCCTCGGTGGTGGTCAGCACAAGAC
>CAYJOG010000250.1:0-4954 GCA_964371695.1 uncultured bacterium | reverse complement strand
ATCCTTGAGAAGGTTCCGCCCGACACACAGGTCATCGGTCTGAGCTGCATGTTTTCTTCAAGCTGGCCCCTGGCGCGGCAGGTGCTGAATCTTCTGGGACAGGGGTTCCCCGGTGCGCTTCTGGTGACCGGGGGCGAGCACCCCTCTGCCCTGCCGGAACGGGTGTTGCAGGAAACCCCCGCCCACGCCGTGGTGAAGGGCGAGGGCGAGGCCGCTTTTCTGGAATTGCTGTCCCGTTGCAATGAAGCAACCGACAGGGCGCAAACCGGTTTTTCTGGTGTGGCGGGCCTGACCTGGAAAACTCCGGCGGGGAAAATCTGCACCGAGCCTCCCCGCCCCCGTCTGAAAAATCTGGATGACCTGCCCCCGCCGGACTGGCGGGATATTCCCGTCAAAACCTACATGGCGCAAAAAAGCGGCGTGGGGGCCAACCGTGGGCCTTTCATGCCCATTCTGGCCACACGGGGCTGCCCCCACGAATGCACTTTCTGCGCCAGCCCCGCCATGTGGACCACCCGCTACGTCATGCGTTCGCCCGCCAGCGTGGTGGATGAAATGCACCGTTATCACGCGGCCTTTGGCGCGACCGATTTTCACTTCGCCGACCTCACCGCCATTGTGAGCCGCCAGTGGACGCTGGCGCTGTGCGAAGAAATCACCCGCCGTGCGGCAGGCTTCACCTGGCAACTGCCCAGCGGCACACGCAGCGAGGTGATCAATCAAGAAGTCGCGGCGGCACTGTCCCGCGCCGGACTCAAAAACCTGGCCTTTGCCCTGGAATCGGGCGACGCCGCCGTGCTGAAGCGCTCCAAAAAACGCACCGACACAAAGCGGCAACTGGTGGCCGCCCGCGCCCTCATGCAACACGGTGTGCGCGTGGGGGCGTTTTTTGTGGTGGGGTTTCCCTATGACACGCCGGGCAGCCTGATGAAAACCCTGGGCCTCATCGGGCGCTGCGCGGCGGCGGGTTTCAGCGAAATCAACCTCAGCACCTTTGTGCCCGTGCCCGGCTCGCAGGATTTCAACGACCTGCTGACCCAGGGCAGCCTCACGGTGAACGACGCCTATTACGACAACCTGTTTCACTGGCTGAGCCTGGGGCGGCAGACCAGTTATAACCCCCGTCTGGGCCACGGCCTGCTGCGGGCCTATGTGCTGGCGGCCTATGGCCTGTTTTTTGGCCTGAGTTTTCTGCTGCGGCCCCGGCGGCTGTGGGCCGAACTGCGGGCTTTGCTCACCGGCGCGCCTGACCAGGGCAAACTGGCCAAGGTGCTGCGCAGCCGCCGCATACTCAAACAGCTCAGGACCGTTCCCGTGGAGGTCTCGTAAATCGGGCAAAACAATGCCCATTTCCACACCCGCCCTATACTTTTTTCGTTGCGCTCCGTTCTGATCAACCCACCCATTCGTGTGTCACCGGCCAACGTGGTGTCGGGCATCGCCATGCCGCCCCTGTGGGCGGGTTATCTCAGCGCCGTGCTGAAACAGGCGGGCCACGACGTGAGGGTGATAGATGCTGCGGGTCTTGCGCTGGACAGGGGCTTCCGCCTGGAACACCGCACCTATCGCGGCCTCACGCCCGCCGAAATCCTGGCCCTGATTCCTGAAGACGTGCAACTCATCGGCCTGAGTTGCATGTTCTCCAGTTCCTGGCCGCTGGTGCGCCACCTGTTGTTGTTCCTGCGGCAGCACCGGCCCGGGGCGCTGCTGGTGCTGGGGGGGGAACACGCCACCGCCCTGCCCCAACTGGTGTTTGAACAAAGCGGCGCGGATGTGCTGGTGATGGGTGAGGGCGAGGAAACAGCCGTGGCGCTGTGGGACGCCCTGCGGGCAAAAGAGGCGGCGGGCCAGTCTCTGCAACAGGCGGGTCTTCAGGCCCTTGCCGGTTTGATATGGCGCGACGCGGCGGGAAACCTTCACGACACGGGCCGCCGCGAGCGCATGCGGCAACTTCACGACCTGCCCTTTCCCGACTGGTCAGACATTCCGGTGGAAAATTACATTTCGCTCAACAGCGGCATGGGGGTGAACCGTGGGCGTTACATGCCCATGCTGGCCACGCGGGGCTGCCCCTATCAATGCACCTTCTGCGCCAGCCCCAACACCTGGACCACCCGCTGGGTGGCCCGGCCCCCCGCCAGCGTGGTCGAGGAAATGGCCCGGAACGGCCGCCTGTTCGGCGCCACCGATTTTCAACTGGCGGACCTCACGCCGGTGCTGAACAAAAAATGGGTGCTGGAACTGGCAGACGAAATTCACAAACGTAACCTGAAGGTGACCTGGCAACTGGTGAGCGGCACCCGCAGCGAGTGCATTGACGAAGACGTGGCCCGCGCCATGGCGTCTTCGGGTTGCAGCAATCTGGCCTTTGCCCTGGAATCGGGCAACGCCGACGTGCTGGACCGCATCAAAAAACGGGTGAATACGCACAACCAGCTTCAAGCCGCCCGACGCATCATCCGCCACGGCATGACGCTGGAGGGGTTTGTGATTGTGGGGTTCCCCTTTGAAACCTGGGGCCACCTGTGGCGCACCTGGGGGCTGATGATGAAAGCGGCGCGGGTGGGTTTCCGCGAAGTGAATGTGAGCACTTTTTCTCCCGTGCCCGGATCGGAGGACTTCCGCAACATGGTGGCGGCGGGGCAGCTCACAGCCGATGACGCCTACTTCGACAACCTCTTCAACTGGCTCTCCCTGGGCCAGCAGTCGTCTTTCAACCCCCGCATCAGCCACCGCCAGTTGAGGGCCTTTGTGCTGTTCTGTTACCTGAGCTTTTTTGCCGTGAACTGGCTGCTGCGCCCCACCCGCGCCTGGGAGGAAATTACCTCGCTGCTCTCGCGCAACCGCCTGAAGGGCAGCCGCCTGGCCAAGGCTTGGCGCAACCACCAGTTGCTCAAACACTTGCCGATGGTCACGGTGCAGGCGGGTTAATTTCCGCTGCCGGGCGTGGCCTGCAAATCAAACAACGCCCAGTGACCTTCTTTGACAAACTTCACTGGATAGGCATAAAAATCCTGTTCCTTCAGCAGCACGGTGTGTTGTTTGAGAACGGCGTAGGTGACACCCGTTTGATCAGCACGGTTGCGGATGCCCAGCCCTTGATACAACCACACCCTTTTCACTCCCCGGCGGCGTTTTTGCGCCAGCCACTTCTGGGTCATGGGGCGGGTCACACCCAAGCGATAATCCCGTGGGTGATGAAAGTTTTCCACCGGCGGATGGTTCTTCCAGTAAAACCAGAGGATGGGTTCCATATAGGGCGGCTGGGCCACGATTTCATCCCCCTCCCGAAACTCCCGCTGAATCATCGTAATCGCGGTGCGGCCATTGGGAGTCTGGGGAATCAGCCGGTGATAGTTGAGCGCGCTCAACAACGCACCCGATAACACCGAGACCCCCAGCGCCTTCCCCCAGACCCCAGGCTTGGCCCAGGCCCAGGCCAGCCCCGCCCCCACCCACAGGCCGTAGAGCGGAAACACCTGACTGAAATAACGGGGGTGAAAAAACCAGCCCCAGGCCATCATCATGCCCCACACACACAACATGGGCACAGCCAGAAAAATCAGCAGCGCCGCCCGCTGGCGTTTGAGCACCGGCCACGCCGCCACCAGGGCCGCCAGTTGCGTGGTGCAACACAACAGCAGCAGCGGCACGTTTTGGGGCAACAGCATCAGATAGTTTCCCCCGGCGAAGGCGCGGAACACGTCGGCAAAACTCAAGAAAGGAAAGGTTTTCAGATGCGCAGACAGCGGCCCCCACCCCACAAAATTGAGCAGGTGGCCCGTCTGTTTGCCAAACGTGAGCACCCAGGGTGAAAACACCATGAGGCTCAGCGCCGCCCCCAGACCAAAACGCCACCAGTGGCCCCGCCGCCAGCCCAGCACCCACACCCCCTGAGACGCCAAAGCAAAAAATGCCAGATAGTGCTGCCATAGCGCAAGCGCCCCCAGCGCCACCCACAGGCCAAAAACGGCCCCGGTTTTTTGGGGTTTCTCCTCAAAAGCCCAGCCCAGAAACGCCCAGAACCACACCAGACAGGTGAGGTCAAAAAGGGTGATGTATTTCAGCCCCTGGCTGTATTCCAGGCTGAAGGCCGACAGCGCCAGCAGGGCGGCGGCCCACAAACCGGCCTGACCCAGGCCCAGACGCCGGGCCAGCAGCGGCAGCATCCACAGGCTGCCCAGCAGGGGCAGCACGCTGCTCAGGCGCAACACCGCCTCTGATTTGGCCCACACAAAAAACGGCCAGGCATAAAAAAACCAGAGGGGCGGGTAACCGTCTTTGCGGACATGGGGCACAATGCGGCCCAGACCATCCCGCAGGTGGTGCAGGTACACCCCTTCGTCCACCCAGATGGCGCTCGCCCCCAGGTGCCACAACCGCAGCCCCAAGGCCAGCGCCGTGAGACCAAGCAGCACAAGTTTCTCCTGCCGTGTGAAAAATGTTGTTGCCGTGTGTTGAAGCGGTGGGGTGGTCATGGGGAATGGGCGCAGGTCATCATAAAACTGGGCGCATCCTTTTTCGGCTTTTCATGCCAATTCAAAACCAAGATGGCGGGAAACCGCCGGAAGTGGCGACCGACAGGAAACCATGATGAAACCAGGAAGGGATGAGAAGAATTGGCATGAATTCAAGGATGAATTCGACCCGAACCCCGAGGCGCAGTCAGCGCCGGAGGCGTTCGCGGTGCGGCGATGGCTTTGCCTGCGCCGCGCCGGGCCGCAGCCATTCACGACGAATGGCGAGGCCAAAAAAGATTCCAATTCATGCTTTTTCGAATTGGAATCAAAATTAGTAGACAGATATAAACCCGGCGGCCCAATTTGCCGTTATTCTTTCGGTGGCGCAGGTTTTCTCTCCCGTGACAGCACCCTCCCCCTCCAGCGGCAGGCCCATTCCCCAACCCCAGCGGGGCAAACTGGGCACGTGCCCGCTGTGTGGCGCGGGTGATCAC
>CAYJOG010000249.1:0-4980 GCA_964371695.1 uncultured bacterium | reverse complement strand
TTTATAAACTTACCGCCAGCGGGGGCAAAGCCCCCTTGGCGGGCAAAAACCTCAGTGTTTTCAACACTTCGGCTTTTGGAGCGGGCCATCCATGGCCCGCAAGAGCCTGTTTCGATTACGCCATGTTTCACATGGCCCAGTTTTGGCACAGGCTCTTTGTTTTTTCCTTCTGCCTTTCCCTGGCGCTGCCCGTCGCCGCCATGGCGGCGGCCCCCGCTGCCCCACAAAAAGAAACTCTCAAGCTGGACATCCTCACCGCCCCCGTCACCGTGTTGGTGGACAAATGGGGCATTCCCCACATCGAGGGAAAAAACGAACTGGACGTGTTTCGCGTGGTGGGCTGGCTTCAGGCGCGGGACCGCTGGCTGATGCTGGAATTCGCCCGCCGCAACGCGCTCGGCACCCTCTCGGAACTGGGTGGCCCCAAAATGCTGGAGCACGACAAGAACCAGCGCAAAACCCTGCTGTGGCAAATGGCACAGTATCAGGTAGACACCGCCCAACCCCGCGCCAAGGCAGGCCTGGAGGCCTTCTCACAGGGTGTGAACGCCTGGCTCAAAAGCAAAAACTTCCGCCCCCACAAGCTTTACACCATGGCGGTGACCAAGGCCGAGCCATGGAAACCCCTGGACACAGCCGCCATCGGGGCCTTTATGGCCTGGGCGCTCAGCGCCAACCATGGTGACGACTACATGATTGAAAAAGCCGCCAAGATGGTGGGCGAGGAGAACGGTGAAAAGCTCCTGCAGATACTTCTGGACACCCTGAAGTCTCCGGGTGCGCTCAGGCGCAAGGACATCACCGACCCAATCCTGCTGGGGCCAAAACCCAAAACCAGCCTGTCTCCCACCGAAAAAACTGGTTCAAAAAACCTGACGAAAAAACCCGCCGCCGCCGAAATGGCTTTTCTGGAAAGCAGCCGCCAGCGCGCCCTGAACGTAGGGGGTATTTTTCCCATCCAGACGGGCCAGGCGGGATCCAACAACTGGGTGTTCCACGGCAAACTCACCAAAAGCGGCGGACCCATCGTGGCGGGCGACACCCACATGGGGCTGATGTCACCGGCCATCTGGTGTGAGGCGCAACTGAAGGCTCCCGAAATACAGACCCATGGCGTGTTTTTCCCTGGTTCCCCCATGCCCATTATCGGCTTCACTCCCAATGTGGCCTGGAGCGCCACCGTGCTCAACCCCAACGCCACCGATGTCTGGAAGGAAAAACTCAGCGACGACCTCAAGAGCTACTGGTTCAACGGCAAATGGGTTCCCCTGCAGGTCATCGAAAGCCCCATCTGGGTCAACAACATCGGTGCAAAAAAGAAGGAGCCGTTCCAGATTTTCCTCACCCACCGGGGGCCGATCACCGACATCAACGCCGAAACCAAAGAGGCCCACAGCTTTCGATGGACAGGCCACCTGCCCATCGGCAACATCATCAACGCCGCAGCGGGTTTTAACATCGCAAAAAACGCCACGGAGTTTGATGAAGCCCTGCGAGAGTTCCACGCCGGAGGGCAGAACTTTGTCTTCGCCGACAGGCTGGGCAACATCGGTTATCGCAGCGGCACCAAGTCGCCACTGCGCAAACCGGGCTGGCGGGGTATCCGCGTGGGAGACGGCACCACCGACGCCCACGACTGGACCGGCGAATACGTGCCCTTTGAGGAAATGCCCCACACCATGAACCCGAAGGACGGTTTCATCATCACCGCCAACAGCGCCACCATGGACCCGGACACCGGCTACAAATACGAAATCAACCCCTTCATCATGCACCCCTATCGCGTGAAAAGGGGCTGGCAGATGGTGAACGCGTGGAAAGCCAAAAAACACAAGATCACCGTGCAGGACAACATGTCCATGCAGATGGACAACCGCCACAACGTGGCCGCCATGCTCAACCCCACCCTGCTGGGCCTTCTCAAAAATGAAAAACTCGACGCCCACGAAAAAAAGGCGGTGGCCCTGCTGAAAAGCTGGGATTACCACGCCACCAAAACCAGCTCCGCCGCCACAATTTTTACCGCCTGGTGGCAGAAATCCATCAACGAAATCATTGGCAAACCCCTGCTGGGCGACAACGAAATGGGTCACCCCAAAAACAACACGCTTTCTCCCGTGCTAAATCTGCTGCTGCTGGGCAAGGCCCCCATGCTGTGGGGAGACGACGCCCTCAAAAAACTTGGCCCCCGGAAAAAAGCCATTGAGATTTTTCACTGGACAGTGGCCGAACTGGTGAAAACCTATGGCCCTGACCCCAAAAAGTGGGCCTGGGGCATCGCCCACGTGGCCTACTTCCCCAGCCTGCTGGACGACCTGCCGGGCATTGAAGAAAAACTCACCCTCGGCCCATACCCCACCGAGGCCGCAGGCGACAGCCTGAATGAAGCCGGCGCGAATTACCGCGACGGCAGTCAGGTGAAGTTCACCCAGGTACACGGCCCCTCCATGCGCATGATTGTGGAATACACCAAAAACGGCCCGGTGGGATACATGACCAACACCCTGGGCCAGAGCATGGACCCCAAGGACCAGTTCTTCAAAAATCAGCTGCCCGACTGGCTCGGCGGCAAATATCACCCCGCCCTGCAAGATGAAAAGTCCATTCGCAAGGTGTTGCACCAGGAGCTGCTGTTCGGGCCGTAACCGGCCAGTCGTTCATCCGTTTAAATATGAGGAGCATGGACGGTGTCCGCACCGCACCAATACAGCAGCGATGGAGACATCGCTGCTACTCATTTTAAATTCCTCACACCGAAAAACTCTCGCCGCAGCCGCAGGTGTTGCTGGCGTTGGGGTTGCGGAACACAAACCCCTTGCCCTCCAGGCCCGACTGAAAATGCACCTCCAGGCCCTTGAGATAAATGGCGCTTTTCCGGTCCATCACCACCGTCACGCCTTCCTGTTCCAGCACGTGGTCATTTTCCACCGGTTCATCAAATTTGAGCAGATAACTCAGGCCAGAACAGCCCCCGCCCTTCACGCCCAGGCGCAGGGCCCGCCCCTCGTGGTGATCCGGCATGTCCACCAGACGCTTCACCTCGGCCACGGCCTCTGGCGTGAGCGCCACCAGATTGCCGCCGGTGGGTTTGACGGTGATGGTTTGAATGGCGTCGGACATGGTTCCTCCCGCAGGTGAACACCCTGCGCTTTGAGTCTAGCGGAACATCCTGAAACACCAAAAATCCTGCTTGTTTTTCGAGGTTCCAACCATGTCTCTCTACAATTCACCGATGAAAACTTCCCCGGCCACACTGGCCGACCTGCGCGAAAGCCACTGCGGACTCAACACCTCCGCACTGACTCTTTGGCGCATGTCTGGCCACGACGCAGCGGCCTATCTGCAAAGTCAGTTGAGTAACGACATCGTGGCCCTGGGCGAGGGGGAGGGCCAATGGACCACGCTGCTGGACCGCAAAGGCCGCCTGCGCACCCTGGCCCTGTGCTGGCGACTGGCGGACGGATTTTATTTTCTGGGTGAAGAAGAAGGTCTGGCGATGATGGCCAGCCACCTGGAACAGTTCCATTTCACGGAGGACTATCAACAGACGCCGTTGTCCGCGGGTTGTCTGCTGGCCGTGGCTGGCCCGGAGGCGCTGCTGTCGCTTCGGGCGGCCTGTCCCGCTTTGCCGCTGTTGGCCACTGGCTTGTGGTGTCATGCCGAAACCCCAACACCGGCTGAAAACTCTGGCCTGTTTTTTTCGGCGCACGTTTTGGGCGAGCAGGTGATTTATGCCTGGCTGCCAGAATCACACCCACTGATTTCCTTTTTTGAGAATCTCCCCCAACTCAACGATGAACTGGCGGAAACCGCACGCATCGAGGCGGGCAACGTGCGCCTGGGTCTGGACACCCACGAAAAAACACTCATCGCCGAAACAGGCCTGGAACACATCGCCGTGAGTTACACCAAAGGTTGTTATCTGGGACAAGAGGTGGTGGCCCGACTGAAAACCTATGGCACCGCCCCCCGTGGCCTGATGGGTCTGGTGTGGAAAAACGGCCCGGCCTTTGAAACTGGCCTGCGCCTGGAAGTTGGGGGGCAACTGGCGGGAGAAGTCACCAGCCACACCCACAGCCCGCAGTTTGGCCCCATCGCCATCGCCTCACTCAAAAAGGAATGGCGTGTGCCGGGGCGCACCGTGAGTTTTGACACCCCAAGGGGTGTGCTCACGGCCGCCGTGCAACTGCTGCCTTTTTATCAGCGGGCAGGCGCGCAGGCAGAAGCCCGTCAGCTTTATGAAAATGCCCTGGATGAATTCACGGGGGTTTCAGAAGAAGAAGCCATCACGCTGCTGCGCCGCGCCGTGGCCCTTGCCCCCACCTTCGCCAATGCCTATGAAGCCTTGGGGGTGATTCTGGCCCGGCAGGGACAACTGGACGAGGCCATCTCCCTGATGCACCACCTGGCCGAGTTAAACCCAGACGAGGTGATGGCCCAGACCAACCTGAGCCTTTATTACATGAAAAAGGGTTTGATTCAGGAAGCCGAAGACGCCAAGGCCCGCGCCACGGCGTTGCAGTTCAGGGCCGCCGCCGCCAAGGCCCGCCAGGAGCGCGAAGCCAGCGCCCGTCAGGTTGAAGAAAAGCAGCAACTGCTGGAGCGCATGGCCATGTTTCGTGAAGTGCTGGAGATGGACCCGGACGACCCCCTGGCAAACTTTGGCCTGGGAGGGGCTTTTCTGAGTCTGGGAGAACCCGAAAACGCCGTGGGTTATCTGAAAAAATCGGTGTTGGTGCAAAAAGACCATTCCGCGTCGTATCTGGCGCTGGGCAAGGCGCTGGCGGCGGCGGGTGAGGCCGCAGAGGCGGCAGAAGTTTTTCAGCAGGGCATTGCCGTGGCGGGCCGCAAGGGCGACCTGATGCCGCTGAAAGACATGCAACTGCGGCTGATGGAAATTGAACAGCAAAAAGCACGGGTGGATTAGAGCATTTTCGGAGTTGATGGGTCAGACATCGCCTGAAAGCCCCGCCCTGAATG
>CAYJOG010000248.1:0-4988 GCA_964371695.1 uncultured bacterium | reverse complement strand
CGGTTTGCGAGGAATCTTTCCAGATGCCTATTGAGGCATCTGGCCGAGCAAAGGCAATAGCGGCGTCGCGCCTACTCCCGAAAATGGCCAGCGTAAAACCGTCGCTGGTCTCCTACCGCTCAATCACCATGGCCGTGCCTTCGCCACCACCGATGCACAGTGTGGCCAGACCCTTCTTTTTGCCTTCCTGTTTCAGGGCGTGAACCAGTGTCACCAGAATGCGTGCGCCAGAGCAGCCGATGGGGTGACCGAGGGCCACCGCGCCGCCCCGCACGTTCACTTTGTCGTGGGGAATCTTCAGCTCTTTCATGGCCGCCAGCGTGACCACGGCGAATGCCTCGTTGATTTCAAAAAGGTCGATGCTGTCCACCGATTCGCCCGTCTTGGCCAGGGCTTTTTGAATCGCGCCCACGGGGGCCAGGGTGAACCATTCCGGCTCGATGCTGTGGGTGGCGTAGCCCTTGATGGTGGCCAGCACTTCCAGCCCCAGGGCCTTGGCTTTTTCTTCGCTCATGATGATGAGCGCCGCGCCGCCGTCGTTGATGCTGCTGGCGTTGCCCGCCGTGACCGAGCCGCCGTCGCGCTTGAAAGCGGGCTTGAGCGCGGGAATCTTGGAAGGATCAGCCTTGCCGGGGCCTTCGTCGGTGGTGATGCTTTCTTCACCCTTGCGGGTTTTCACCAGCACCGGCACGATTTCTTCAGCAAACAGGCCGCCTTCCACCGCTGCGCGGGCGCGTTTGGTGCTTTCGATGGAGAAATTGTCCTGGTCTTCGCGGGTGACGCTGATTTTTTCCACACACATTTCGGCGGCGCTGCCCATGTGGAAATTGTTGTAGGGGTCCCACAGGCCGTCGGCCACCATGCTGTCCACCACCTCGCCGTTGCCCATGCGGAAACCGGCTCGGGCCTTGGGCAGCAAATAGGGCGAGCGGGTCATGTTCTCCATGCCCCCGGCCACCACCACGTCAGCCTGACCCAGGCGAATCTGGTCTGCCGCCAGCATCACGGCCTTCATGCCCGATCCGCACACCTTGTTGACGGTCAAGCAGTCCACACTCACGGGCAAACCAGCCTTGATGGCCGCCTGACGGGCCGTGGCCTGGCCAGCACCCGCCGTGAGCACGTTGCCCATGATGCACACCTGCACCTCGGCCGGGTTCAGCTTGATTTTTTCGAGCGCGCCGCGAATGGCCGCTGCGCCCAGTTCCGGTGCGGACACTTCGCTGAAAACACCCTGAAAGGAACCGATGGCGGTGCGAGCCGCGCTGACGATAACGGGGACGGGTTGGGACATGTAAAACCTCCTTCGATGGCCGCCGGTTGGCGGGAGCAGCAGTTTAAAACATTTTCAGGATATGTGTGGGGCGTGTGAAGATTTCAGGGCCTATGGATGCATGAAGGACAGGAAACCGACGTTGCAACTCCCGGTCAGACCGGCATAAAGCTGGCGCATGTCATGGCCCTGCCCCATCCATTACCGTCATTCCCGCGAAGGAGGCAATCCAGTCAAACAAAGGCAAAACCTCTTTTTCTTTTGTTAGTGGGGCGGGCGTGCACGCCCGCCATTTAAAGAAAAAGGTTTTTTGTCTTTTTTTTCAGGCGGGCGGGACGCCCGCCCCACTGAAAGAAAACAGAAAAAGGTGTGATGTTTTTTTTCTACTGGATTCCCGCTTTCGCGGGAATGACGCCGGAAATCGATGGGGGCTTTTTTCTTTTACCGACTGCCAGCCTCCGAATTCCAGCCACCAGTGTCTGCGACCGAACCCTGTTTTTCAGATGGAGTCGTCAGACGGGGCCGTTGAGTCGGCAGGGGCTTCGCTGCCGGGAGGGGGCGGCACACCACCCGTGTGACGGCGGGTGAGCGAAAAGTTCTGCAACACCGTGAGCAGCACCGCCAGGGCTACCAACACCAGAAACACCAGCATCAGGTTGGGTTTCCCGGAGAACGAAAACGTGGGCAACGACGGGGTGTTTTTGGGGGCCTTGGCGGGGGCAGCGACGCGGGGGGAACGCTTGGGCGTGGGCGTATTGTGCACCAGGGTCAGCACCGGCCGACCCATGGCCCCGCTGGCGTCGGCGAAACCCAGCTTGAGCACTTCATAGGCGTGGTCGCTGCCCACCATGCCGTCCTGGCGGGCCGCCTCGCGCTGGGGCAACGACCGGTTGGTGCAGGCCAGATAAATCCCCAGGTAATAGGCATTGGGGTGGGCGTTGGTGAACGTGTTTTTCCGGGGGTCCAGGCCAAACTCCTGGGCCAGACCCGCACCAAGCTTCAGTTCTTCACCCGCTTCCTGCATCCCTTTCATGTTAACCGGAAATTTAGCGCCTGAGAGAAAGAAACAAGGGAACGGCAGGGCTGCGCCCTGCTTGCCGCCAACCCCTCACGCCAAGGCTCTCCCCAGTGGGGGGAGCTTGTCATTACCCACAAGTTGCCGTCATTCCCGCGAAAGCGGGAATCCAGTAAAACATAAGCAAAACACCACATTTTTCCCTCTCCCGCGCCCATATTCCGGCTTCCATTCACCTTCTCCCATCCTTCGGACGGGAAAATGGAAGCGGTTTTTGCTTTTGAATAAACCCCTCACCCGGCGCTCTGCGCCACCCTCTCCCCGTAAAGGGGAGAGGGTAATCAGGATTTGCAGATTTGGGGCCTCAGTGCGTGCTGATGTACTTTTTATACAGGGCGGGCATCTGCACCTTGTGCCAGTCCATGGTCTCTTTGGCCCAGCCCTTGGCCTGCCCCTGGGCCAGCACGGGTTTGAAGCTGGCCAGATAGTTGGCGTCCAGCTTGAAAAAAGCGCCCTTGAAGGCCAGAAAGAACCACTTGATGGGAGCAAAGGAGGGGTCGCGGTGGGCCGTCCACAGCAGGGGGGCCAGTTTGTTGATCATGTTCATGTCCGCCCCCTTGCGAATCATGATCATGTAAAGGGGCATGTTCTCGGCGCAGGCCACGGGCACCAGCGCCCGATAGGCGGGCTTGATGCTGCTGAGGTAAAAAGCCAACTGGTGGTTGATCAACACCGTGTCCAGCTTGCCCTGCATCATGGCCTCCACACTCAGTTCGGTGTTGGACTGGAAATCGAACCGGCCAAAAAAGTTTTTCAGGGGCGCGTCCACGCCGTTTTTGAAAAGGATATGCCGCACGGTGAAATAGTCCTTGAGGCCGTCAATGCTTTTGCCTTTCAGGTCTTTGGCGGTCTTGATGCCGCTCTTGGGGCTGGCATAGAGGCACTCGCGCCCAAACTGCTTGCCCGCCACCGTCCAACTGGCAAAGGGAATCACCAAGTCTTTCATGCCAGGCCAGAGGTAATAATCCTCGGCGCTCAAAAGCACGATGTCCGTCTTTTTGGCCTTCAGGCGTTTGACCATTTCCTCGAGATAAACCACGTTGCCAAACACGCCCCGCTTGCGGCCCTCGGTGTAACCGGGCAGGGCGTCCAGCACCATGGTGATGCCGGTTTTGGCGTTGATGACGGAAAACAGCTTGTTAAAAGTGTCGGCGAGCTGGTTTTTCTTCACGCCGGTGCTGTCGGTGTCAATGGTCACGCTCATCACCAGTTGGGCCGCCTGGGCTGGGGGCGCGGCCCACAACAGCGCCAGGGCCAGCACACCCAGACACCAGGAAATCCCTTTTCCTCTTAGAACCTGTTTTAAAAGTCCGTCGTGGACTTTTAAAACCCAACGCCTTCGGGGGCAAAGCCCCCTCGGCGTGGCGAAACCCACAACATTTTCAATGTTTCGGCTTTCGGATATGGCCATCCATGGCCGCAAGAGCCTGTTTATCGTGCGCTCTGTTTCACATCGCGCACTTTTAAAACAGGCTCTTAAGTCAAAACGTCTCACTGGGTGACCCTCCATTTGGCGTAAAGGGGCTGGGCCACCTGATTGCGCCACGTGTGGGATTCCTTGACCCAGCCTTTTTTGGCGGCTTCATCCACCATCTTCTGATAACCCGCGAAATACTCCGGGCCGATTTTGATGAAGTTGCCCTTGAAGGCCAGAAAAAACCATTTGATGGCCGTGAAGGAGGGGTCTTTGTGCGCCAGACCCAGCACCTGATCCAGCCTGTCCAGCAGCGCCTGATTCACGCCCTGCCGGCGGGCGGCGATGTGATAAAAAGGCATGTTGTCCAGGCAGGCGACGGGTGTGAGTTTGGACAGCGCCGGGTTCATGTTCTTGAGGAAATAAAACATCATGTGGTTGATGTGTACGGCGTCTACCTTGCCCGCCAGCAGCATTTGCGCGCCTTTTTCGGCGTCACCCTCAAAGGCGAAACCGCTGAAGAACTTGTTGAGCGGCATGTCCACGCCGTTTTTGGCCATGATCATGCGGATGGTGAGGTAGTCGCGGGGGTTGTTGAAGGTTTTGCCCTTGAGTTCCTTGAGGGTCTTGAGGCCCGACTTCGGGCTGACATAAATGCACTCCTTGCCATATTTCTGCCCCACCACCGTCCAGGTCTGACGGGGGATGCTCAGGGCCTTCAAGTCGGGGTGGGCCGCCCAGTCTTCCGGGCTGAGGAACACCAGTTCCACCTTGTTCTGTTTGAGCAACTGCACCTGGGTGTCCACGGTGAACTTCATGTCGAACACCTTTTTGCCATAGGCCTCGGCAAAGCCTGGCAACGGGGCCAGTTGCACCTCAATGCCGGTTTTGACTTTGAGCACCTCAAAGAGTTTTTTGAGCGTGTCGTTGATTCGGTTTTTGCTCACCCCGGCAGAATCGGTGCTGGCCGGGGCCAGAAAACGCAGCAATTCCCCTGCCCGCACCGACGACGTATTCAGGCACAGCGCGAGCGCCAGCGCAAAAAAGAGCAGGGTAGATGTGAACCGGGTGCGGGACATGAGGGAAAACGGCAAAGGGGCTTCATTGTAACTTAAAACCCCTAACAAAACTCCCTCCGTGGAGTTTTGTTATTGCCGAGACGGGGAATGATTCCCCGTCTCGAGCGCGAAACCCTACAGGTTTTTAACCCTCCGGGTTTCGGATGC
>CAYJOG010000247.1:0-4992 GCA_964371695.1 uncultured bacterium | reverse complement strand
GGGCCGCAGGGGCCATCGGGGCCTTCGGTGGGGGCGTTGGCGGGCCAGTAGTTGGATTTTTCGCCCAGGCGCTCGATCTTCCACGCCTCCAGCCCCACCTGCTGATGCCACAGGTCATAGGCTTCGTCGTCGTCGTGAAACACCGTCACCCGCAAGCGCACCGGGTCGATGTGCAGGTGTTCGGTGATGAACTCCCAGGCCCAGAGAATGGCCTCTTTCTTGAAATAATCCCCAAAGCTGAAATTGCCCAGCATTTCAAAAAACGTGTGATGGCGGGGCGTGCGACCCACTTCTTCGATGTCCAGCGCCCGCAGGCACTTTTGCGACGTGGCGATGCGCCGCGAGGGCGGCGCGGCCTCTCCCACGAAATAGGGCTTCAGCGGCACCATGCCCGCCACGGTGGTGAGCAGGCCGGGGTCGTGGGGCACCAGACTGAAACTGGGCAACACCAGCGCGCCCTTGGTGGCGAAAAAATCCAGATACGCCTTGCGTATCTGACTGGAGGAAAGTGGTGCGGTGCTCATGGCGGGGGGCATTGTACAGGCCAGAGGCTTCGGGCTGGCACGGTGCGGGCGACAGTGGGGCGGGCGTCCCCGCCCGCCCCACTGAAAGAGAACAAAAAAAGAAAATAGAAAAAGGTGTGCTGTCCAGATTTCAACTGGACTGCCGCCTTCGCGGGAATAATGGGCGCGGGTGGGTATTTGGGGTTTGCGGCAGCATATTGATGCTGCCGGGCGCGCCCAGCGGCGCGGCAGCGCCGGGGATGGCCATATTTGCAGGCAATGACAAGCCCATCCTTCGGACGGCAGAGGGAAAAACAGCAACCCTTTCGCCTGCGGGCCGGTGCGGTTATCTTGTGGCCCATGTGCGGCATCTTCGGACGGCTGGAGCCACCCGGCGTGTTGGTGGACGGAGCGCTTTTGAGGCGTCAGACCGACACCTTGCGCCACCGGGGGCCAGACGCGGGGGGCTACTGGCTGGGATCGCTCAGTGGCCCCCACACCATGGCGGTGGACGACACCCCCCAGACCCCGACGGGGGCGCATCTGGCGCTGGGTCACCGGCGGCTCAGCATTGTGGACCTCAGCACCGCCGCCACACAGCCTTTGGCCGACGTGACAGGCCGCGCCTGGGTGGTGTTCAACGGCGAAATCTATAACCACGCCGCCCTGCGGCAGGAGCTGCTGGCCCTGGGCGCGAAGTTTGAAACCGACCACAGCGACACCGAGGTTTTGCTCAACGCCTGGATTTATTGGGGGCGGGACTGCCTGCGCCGCCTGCGGGGCATGTTCGCCTTTGTGCTGGTGGACCTGCAAGACGGCGTGGCGCTGCTGGCGCGGGACAGGCTGGGCAAGAAGCCCCTTTATTTCACCCGCACGCCCCAGGGCGGCCTGATGGCGGCCAGCGAACTGAAGGCCCTGGTGGAAGACTCCGCCACGCCCCGGCGTGTAGACCCGGTGGCCCTGGCGGAGTATCTGGCCTGTGGTTACATCAACGGCCCCCGCACCATTTACGACGGCGTATTCAAACTGCCCCCGGCCCACGCGGCGGTGGCGCAGTTGCGCCAACCCGGCCAGTGGCAGACGTGGCGATACTGGACCCCCCGCATTGAACCGCAGGAACAGAACCCCGAAGACTGGCGCGAACGATTTGAACACACGCTGCAAGAGGCCACGGCCCTGCGCCTGATGGCCGACGTGCCGGTGGGGGCGTTTTTGTCGGGCGGCATAGACAGCACGCGGGTGGTGCGGGGCATTCATCAGGCGGGGGCGCGGCTCAGCACTTTTTCCATCGGTTTTGAAGAAGCCGCCTTCAACGAACTGCCCTATGCCGATCAGGCCGCCGCCCGTTATGACACCGATCACCACACACAGATTGTCGGCCCCCAGCACGAAGACGTGCTGGACCTGCTGAGCTGGCACTATGACGAACCCTTTGGCGACAGCAGCGCCATTCCCACCTATGCCCTGTGCAAGTTTGCGCGGCAGGGGGTGACGGTGGCGCTGTCGGGCGACGGGGGCGACGAAATCACCGCCGGTTATGGCCGTTACCGTTATTACCATCAGGCGGGGCAGCTTTTTGGCCTGATTCCCGAACCCCTGCGGCGTTATCTGATCGCCCCGCTGGTGTCGCGTCTGGTGCCGGACGGCATTCGCGGGGCGCAGTTGCTCAAGTCGCTGGGCATGGGCGAGCGCGACCGTTACCTCCACCACATGATGCCCCCCCAGGCCTATCAACTGCTGGCAGATGGCCTGAAGACCGCCGTGGGACCGCTCTACCGGCAGCAGTTTGAGTCGGCCTGGGCCTTTGGCCCCACGGGCAGGGGCCGCGACGTGGAGCGCATGCAGTTGTGCGACGTGATCACCTATCTGCCAGAGGACATCCTCACCAAGGTAGACCGCGCCAGCATGGCCGTGGCCCTGGAGGCCCGGTGCCCGCTGCTGGACCACGAGGTGGTGGAGGCGGCCCTGAACCTGCCCCGCGCCCTCACGTTTGGCGGCGGCGAACAAAAGGTGATTCTCAAACAACCCCTGCGGGCCGAACTGGGCGAGGCCTTTGTAAACCGCCCCAAGATGGGGTTTGGCGTGCCCATCGGCCAGTGGTTCAGCGGGCCGTGGCGCGGCCGCATCGAGCGCATGTTGGGCCAGGGCAGCGTGTTGCCGCAAGAGGTGATTCACCCGGCGCGGTTGCAGGCGCTGGCGGCGGCCCACGGGGGCATCCGCAACTTCAGCCAGCCGCTTTATTTCACGCTGATGCTGGCCCTGTGGTGGGAGCGCTGGAACCCCACCGGCGTGGCGGATGTGAAGCCTGTGGACCTGTTGTAGACTCCGGCGTCCAGATATGGGCAACAGGGGGAACACGCGTCATGCAAAACGCACTCAGGGAATTCATTCAAAAAGCTGTGGTGGCGCACCACCGCTGGAAAGACGTGTTGAGCAAGGCCATTGACACCGGCGAATTGCCGAACACGGTGGAAAACATCACCCGCGACGATCAGTGCGACTTTGGCAAGATGCTGATTGGCGACACCTATTTTGACGACGCCGACAAGGCCAGTGAGCAGTACCGGGTCTGCAAATCCCTGCACGCGAAGTTTCACCAGCAGGCGGGGCGCGTGGCGGGCCTGGCGACAGAGGGCAAAAAAGACGAAGCCCGCGCCCTGATGGAGCCATCGGGTGACTATGCCCAGGCCACGGGCGAACTGGTGAAGCACCTGCTGGACTGGCGGTTTAAAGAGGAATAACAGGTTGGAAGTGGGAGGTGGGAAAGAGCCACATCATTCCCTCTCCCCTTTATGGCTTGTCATTACCCACAAATATGGCCCAACCCCGGCGCTGTCGCGCCGCTGGGCGCGCTCGGCAGCATCAATAGGCTGCCGCAATCCCAAAAGACCACCCGCGCCCATTATTCCCGCGAAAGCGGCAGTCCAGTGAAATATGGACACCACGCCTTTTTCTTTGTTCTTTCAGTGGCACGGACCCTCCTGTCCATAGCTGTCAGGTTTATGAAGAAAGCAGAGGAATTGCAGGGGTTTTTTACCGTAGCCCCGGCGTCCCGCCGGGAGTATTAACCGCGCCACAGGCGCGCACCAATTTGTCTTTTTTTCTTATTTCCCTGAAAAACTTCTGTTTTGTGCCGCCTGCGGCGGGTTTTTTTTCTCCCGGCGGGACGCCGGGGCTACCAGTAACCTGACAGCAATGGACCCTCCTGTCCGTGCATCAAACAAAAAACCAAACCAATTTCTTTTCAATGGCGACTTGGCGGACCCCCTGCCGGAAGAGTCAAAAGCCCACCTTCTTTCGCCTTCATTCCCGAAAAAACGGGAAACCCCCTGAAACAAAATCCACACTTTTTTTCTTTTTTCCTTTCAGTGGCGCGAACATTCCTGCTCGTGTTTTAAACAAAAAAACCGCATTTTTATTGATTCTCCGTGACTGGCCAGATGGGCCAGGCAGCGGTGTCTCACCAGACATCAGAGCCTTCCTCGGGCAACTTGGCCCGGTTATTGCGTATGGGTCCGCGGAGGTGTCACATGCGGACTTCAATCAACCATCTTTGCTTCATCACCCTGGTGTTCTGGATCAACCTTCTGGGTTGTGGCGGCGGCAGCACGGCCCCCGGAGCGCCTCGCGGCAACCCCGTTTCCAACGTGGTGTTGCAGGGCAATGTCAAACCCATACAACTGGCCAGGTCGCGTCAGGGACAAGCCAGTGGCGACTTCTTTTTGCTGGCGGTGAACGCCCAGGGAGAAGACCGCCGCAGCAGGATTGGCTCAGGTGGTGAATTTCTGCTGACACTGCCCCGCGAACGCTGGCAACTGATGGTTGTGGAAGAAACCCAGGCTGGGCTTCAACTGAAATACAACTTGGTTTTTCCCATGGGGCAAGCGGGTCTTTCGGCCAGTGTTCTGCCGCTGGATTTTGACCTGGGGACCGGCTTTCGCCCCGTGGCCAACATGGCCAGTTTTTCGCTGGGAGACCTCACGCCGGACGCACAGGGTTTCCTCACGCCCCAGAACAATCCGCTTCAGCAACTGCTGGATGACAAAAAAACACCGCTCTATGAAACCTCCAGCCTGCCCGCCGAACTGGCCGCGAGCGGCAAAGGACTTGTGAGCGCCGCCCAAGCCCTGCTCAGCCCCTCCCCGTCCCCCGCCAATCAGCCTCCCACGCTTGGCCAGAACCAGCCGCCCCCCGCCACGGTGGGCGCGCCCTTTCAGTTCCTCTTCAGCGGGCAAGACCCGGAAGCCGCGCCGCTGGTTTTTTCGCTGAGCGGCCCGTTGCCCGCTGGCCTTGTTTTCACCGGCGTGGGACTGGAAGGCACACCGCAAAGCAGCATCTCCACCAGCCTGCTGCTCACGCTCAGCGACGGCCAGAACAGCACGACACAAACCGTTGACCTGAAGGTGCAGGAGGCCCCCTCCTCCCGCCCTTCGCCGCTGGGTTTCCTTTTCGGAACACCCCAGCCAGCCCAGCAGGGAACACCCTATAA
>CAYJOG010000246.1:0-4994 GCA_964371695.1 uncultured bacterium | reverse complement strand
CTGTCAACGTGAACTACCCTTCACCCGACGGCACCTACTATTACCGCATCGTCACCAACGTGGACTACGGCGGCGGCGTGACGCTGGACAGCGCGCCCTCCGGGGCGGCGTCCGTCGCGGTCAGTTGCTACAGCTTCAGCCCTGAAAACCCGCCGCCGGGCCCACCGCCGGACTGTGGTTACAGCGGCAGCCCGTGGTTTGCCCAGACCAACGCCACCCTCATGGCCAAACCCACCGATGTCACCGTGGCCTACGACGCCACCGCCGGAGCCATGCAGGCCTATGCCAACGACCCCACCAAACGTCTGGTGTACGTCTTCAACGACACGTGCCTCACCACCGGTGTGCCCAGCAAGTTCGGCATCATCAACAACCTGGAAGGCCAGACCGGCAACTTCACCGGCACCTATGGCATGGCCCGCACCAACTTCTCCAACTTCACCCCCGGCGGCGCGGCGGAAACCCTGATTGTCACGCGCAACTATGGCACCAGCGGTTATCTGTATAAATGCACCACCGCCGGTGTGTGTACGCTGGATCTCACCAGTTCCGGCAAGAACATTTACGGCGTGGGTCTGGAGACCGGCCCGACGCACAACTTCATGTACCTCGCCATGAAAAACCAGGTGGCCAAATATGCCTATGCAGGCACCACCACCCGCACGGCGGTGGCCACCCGCGCCGCCACCAGCCCCATGGGTATTGACACCGACGGCGCGGGCAAGGTGTATTACTCCGACACCGTCGCCGACACGATTTATGTTCTGGACGCCAACCTCGCGCCCACGGGCATCGTCTCCTTTGGGGGCAGCGGCACGGCCCTTGGCAAGCTGGACGAACCCTATGGCATTCACATGATGAAAACCAAAGACCGCCTGTTTGTGGCCGAGCGCCTCAACAACCGTGTCCAGTTGTGGGACACCACCACGGGCACGCCCATCAGCTCTTTTGGCACAGCGGGCCAATGCGCCCCCAACGGCGGGGCCTGCGCCGGGGGCATCATGTATCAACCTCAGGGCATTCACATCGTAGAAGACACCACCGCCCGGTTTGAATACGTGCTGGTGGCCGACTCCGGTAACCACCGGACCCTTTATTACGTGCCGCCTGCGTCAGGGTTCTGACCGGGCATCCTCCAGCCGTGTGTCAAAGGCCCGCCCGAAGGCGGGCCTTTTTGTCACACAAAATGCCTTTATGCGACACCTCATTGGCAGTTTGTCAAGCGAAAACTTTCTTTTTTGTCTTCATTGACTGTTCACTGGTCTTTCCTACAGTCATCTTGTGTGACAAACACCCTCCCCGTGTGGGGGGTGGCCCGAAAGGAGGGACACATGGCCGTTGGCAACCTCTATCAACTCAAAACCTGGCTTCAGCGGGAATCCGGACCCCTGGCCGTGAGCCGCTGGGCGCTGTGGGCCGGGCCGTTTGTAGACCAGGAGGCCGTGCGCCTGGGCCAGATCAAACCCTCGGACACCGTGAACGACGAGATTTTCCACCTGCTCAGGGCCGAAGCCGAAAAACTGGCGGGCAAACCCTATTCATTGCCCCGGGTGTAGTGGTTCATTCGGTCCAAAATGCGGAGTAGGTGCGGTGTCCATTGCTGTCAGGCTTGTGAGAAAAGTCCTGAATTATCGGGGGTTTTTTGAGGTAGCCCCGGCGTCCCGCCGGGAGCATCAACCGCGCCAAAGGCGCGCACCATTCAGATTCCTTTTCGGGCTCCCTGAAAAAACCCTGTTTGGTGACGCCTTCGGCGTTTTTTTTGCTCCCGGCGGGACGCCGGGGCTACCAATAAACCTGACAGCAATGGCGGCGATGTCCCCATCGCTGCTACTCATTTTGAAACGAATGCACCAGTAGTCACATGGGTAATAATCAGGCCCCCGCCAGCGCCAGACGCCGGGCCGCCAGAAACTGGGCCTTTTGCTCGCGCACCATGGCCCGTGCCGTGGCCCGCACGCTGGCGAGGGTTTCTTTTTGCCAGCGCAGGCGTTCGCGGGCCGATTCCTGCGCCGCCAGCAACTGCTGTTGTTTTTCCTGAAGTTTTTCGGTGGTGTTCTGGCGGGCTGCGGCCTGGGCCTCGCGCCACTGGGCTTTGAGGGCGACGGTGGTTTCGCGGTATTTCTGCTGCTGCTGGCGCACTTTTTCTTTTTGCAGCGCCACCATGGTGCGGGCGGTTTCCCGCGCCAGTGACAGCTTCATGCTTTGCAGCTCCCACTTTTCGCGGGCGGCCTTCAGGGCCTGTTCGCGGGCCAGGCCCAGTTTTTCGCTTTGTTGCTCCAGCAGCGCCCAGGCGGCCTCTTTGCTGGTGGCCACTGTCCACGGTTTCATTTCCAGGGCCTCGCGGGCCATTTCCCGCGCCCCGGTGAGCTGGGCCAGATAGGCGGTGTTGGCCCCCAGGTTTTCGGCCCCCAGCGTCACCCACCGCTGGCCTTTTTTGGGGTCCAGCAGCACGGCGTCGTTTTCGTAATAACGGGGCGTGACCATCAGCAGCCACAGGGCCTTGGCCAGGGGCAGTTCCTGATACAGCGTGGGCCATTTGGCCTTGGCTTTTTCGTGTACCCGCGCGGTATAAGCACCACTCATGGTGGGGTAAATGTGGTGCTCCACGTGATAACCGAAATCCAGGTGCAGCACCCCCAGCCAGCGGGGTGTGCGCACGGTGAGGGAATTGACCAGCGGGTCGTTGATTTCGGTGCGGGGGTTGAGGTTATGGTTGGTCATGATGTAGAGCATGATGAGGATGTTCGCCAGACCCATGGGCAGCAGCACCAGCAGGGCAAAATGGGCAAAACCCAGCACGGGAATCCACGACAGCCAGAAGGCCAGTAAGAGGATGTATTTCACAATGCACCGCCGCCGGGCCGCCGGTGTGAGGATGTCGTAGTCCACGGACTTGAAAAACAGCACCATGCTCTGGTGGCTCATGAAACCGAAGCTGAGGACAAGAAACGTGAGCGGGTTGTTCCAGCCCACCATGAAACGGCTGGTGAGGCGCAGGGTTTTGTCGCGGAAGTAGTCCTCTACCGTGGGCATGATGTCGGGGGCGTGGGCGGGAGACTGGGTGTGGGCGTGGTGGGTGCGGTTGTGCCAGCCGTTCCAGAACTCCACCACCAGCAGATAGGGGGCAAAACAGATCTGCCCCAGCGCCTGCCGCAGCCAGGGGGTTTTCACCACCGAGCCGTGCAGGATCTCGTGCCCCACAAACCCCAGGCATCCCAGGCTGTGGCCCATGACCACCGCGGCCAGGGCCGCCAGCGCCCAGTGGGGGCGCGCCAGCACTACCCAGGCCCCCAGGCCCAGATAAAGGCCCAGGTGCAGCAGCAGCCACAGGGCGCGCCGGGGCACGGGGCAGAAGAATTCCTCAGGCAGTTCGGGTTTCAGTGCCCTGGCGTAGTGGCCGATGGGTTTGAGTTCCATGAACTCATCATCGTGAAGCCGGGTCTGATTGTCCAGTCAGTTGGGAGGTCTGCAAGAAAAAAGTCGCCCTTGAAAAAAGCAAAAAGGGATGCAGAAATTGTGGGGTTCTTGGTGAGGGAGTCAAAAGCTCTGCAAAACCGGGTGGAAAATCAAGGGATTGGGGTGGGTTGCGTTTTTCAGGGGCGACTTGCATTCCTGGATGGAATGCTCCCGAAAGCCGAGCGAAGCGTAGGTTTTCGCCCGCCCCGAGGGGCTTTGCCCCGATGGGCGGGGCCTTGAAAAAGTCCAGGACGGACTTTTTCAAGGCCAACAAAAAAGACACTTCATTCATCCTCCCTGATTTGAAGTGTCCTGGTGGGGAAGGAACGAACCTCCGTGTTGTTCCTGGCGTATCTCTGTGGGAAGGGTGTGGGGCCGGGTTCGTCTCCTTGTTGGTGCTGCCTTGATAGTTCAGTTATCGCAGCCCTGCCGCGGGGCTTTAGCGATTTTTGATGTTTTTTGTGAATCTGGCTTATGCGACGGTGCGCCGGGTTCATTTTTTGAAACACGCCGCTTGGTTTTTCATACTGCCCTCATGCACACCCTCAAGGAAAAACTCAAAGAGACCACTGCCGCCCTCAAGCCCTATACCAAAACCCGACCGCAGGTGGGGCTGATTCTGGGCACCGGCCTGGGGAATCTGGCCCGGCGCATCAAGGGGGCGCGCACCGTGCCCTATCACCAAATCCCCCACTTCACGCCGTCTACGGTGGAAAGCCACGAAGGCGCGCTGGTGTTTGGCACGCTGGGGGGCCGCCCCGTGGTGGCCATGCAGGGCCGCCTGCACGCCTATGAGGGCCTGGAATGCGACGACATCACCTATCCCGTGCGGGTGATGAAGGCCCTGGGGGTGAAAACCCTGGTCATGAGCAACGCCAGCGGCGGCCTGAACCCGGACTTCCGCCTGGGGGATCTGGTGGTGATACACGATCACATCAATTTCATGGGCCTCAGCCCCCTGCGGGGCCCCAACGACGACAGCCTGGGGCCACGGTTCCCCGACATGAGCGAGCCTTATGACCTGAAGCTGGTGCAAAAAGGGTTGGACGCGGGCCTGAAGCTGGGTTTCCGGGTGCAGAAGGGCGTGCTGGTGGCCGTGATGGGGCCGCACCTGGAGACCCGCGCCGAATATCGCATGTTGCGCCAGTGGGGCGCGGACATGGTGAGCATGAGCACGGTGCCGGAGGCCATTGTGGCGGTACACGCCGGGCTGAAAGTGTTTGCTGTGAGCGTGGTGACGGACATGTGCATTCCCGACCTGCTCAAACCAGCGGTGCTGGAGGAAATCATCGCCGTGGCGAACGAGGCCGAACCAAAGCTGTGCAAACTCATCGAAACCATGATGCCGGGGTTTTGACGCTCTGGCTCGCCGTCATTCCCGCGAAAGCGGGAATCCAGTCAAACATAGGCAAACCCCTCTTTTCCTTTTTCCAGTGGGGCGGGGGTCTCGCCCGCCGTTTAAAGAAAAAGGTTCTTTGCCTTTTTTTAAGGCAGGCGGGGGCGCCGGCCCCCAAGAGAGCCTGTTTATAAATTACCGC
>CAYJOG010000245.1:0-5024 GCA_964371695.1 uncultured bacterium | reverse complement strand
AGAGCATTTTCGGAGTTGATGGGTCAGACATCGCCTGAAAGCCCCGCCCTGAATGACGGCGGGTTGGCCAATGTTTTGGTCAGGAAAGCTCCGCCAAATGCTCCACCATTTCCGAAAATGCTCTGGCGTCAGCGGATTCCCAGATGCTCGCCCAGATCGTGTTTCCTGGTGAAGAGAATGGCGTTTTCCACCGCCACCGGGCTGAGCCAGGCCGCCATTTGCGCCAGTTTACCGATGGGTGTCAACACGGTTTGCCGCTCTCTTTTTTGCACCAGCCCGAGAATCTTTTGGGCCACCGCTGCTTGGCTCATGTGGCCGGGGCGCTCTGGCGCGATGGGGTTTCCACCACCGCCCAGCACTTTTTTCACCGGGTCGTTTTCGGTGAATCCCACATACACCACACCCACATGCACGCCGTGGGGCGACAGCTCGCACCGCAGCGAATCCGCCAGCCCCCTCAACGCCATTTTTGTCGCGGAATACAGTGACCCGGTGGGCAAGCCCACCAAGCCCGCAATGCTGGAGATGAACACCACAGTGCCACTATTCTTCTTGAGCTGATCCAGCGAAAACAGTGTGGGATAGATGCAGCCCATCAGGTTTACGTCCACCATTTTCTGGCAAGAGGCCGGATCCATCTCCTCCAGATTCGCCCGCATGGAAAGGCCCGCATTGTTGATGAGGATGTCCAGGCGGCCAAAAGCCTCCTGGGTATTTTCAACCAGGGCTTTGGCGTCTTCAGGCAGGGACACGTCCCCCGCCACGGCCTTCACCTCCAATCCTTCTGTCTGCAACAGACGGCGGGCTTGTTCCAAGGGTTCCGGGCTGCGGCCATTGAGCATGACGCGTGCGCCTTTTTGGGCCAGCGCGCGGGCGGTGGCCAGGCCAATGCCGCGGCTGCTGCCGGTGACAAGGGCCACCCTGTTTTTCAAATCTGCTGCTTTGTCCATGGGTCCGCCTTTCACAGATAACCGTTGTCTTTGAGCCAGCGATAAGCCTCTTCAATTGCCGTTTCAATGGGGGTTTGCGCCAGACTCAGTTCGCGCACTGCCTTGGCGGGGTTGTAATAACTGCCAGTGCAGGAACCCATGGCCATTTCGTAACTCAGCGCGGGCGCTTTGCCCGAAAGCGCCGCCACACCCGACCCCACCCGGCCCGCCAACCGCATCAGGTCCGGTGGAATTTTTATTTGCGGCGGGCGGCTCCCCGTCACGCGGGCCATGACACCGAAGAGTTCCTTCATGGTCATGTTGTGGTGACCCAGCAGATAGCACTCGCCGGTTTTTCCTTTTTCGAGCGCGCCGATCATGCCCTGGGCCACGTCGCGCACGTGTACAAAGTTCCGGCCCCCGGGCGGATAAAAAGGAAGGTTCATGCGGGTGAACTGCACCAGCATGCGGCCCGAACTGGGGGCGGCATCGTGGGGGCCGAACATGAAGGTGGGGTTCACCACCACAGCGTCCACCCATCCTGCCGCCGCGTATTCCAACACCAGTTTCTGGGCCTGAAGTTTGGAGTCGAAATAATCCAGCCCGGCGGACTGATAACGGTAGGGCGTCTGTTCGGCGCCGGGGTTTTCCATCGTGCCATAACCAAAGGAACTGGCCGACCCCACATGCACCAGACGGCTGCCGTTGTTGTGCGCCATGGCTGCAAGAACATGCCGGGTTCCTTCTACGTTGATGGCGGTCACCCTGGGATTGCGAGGGGGCCACATGGCGGTGGAAGCAGCGCAGTGAAAAACCGCCCCGCAATCCTTCACCGCCGCCTTGACACGCGCTGGTTCCAGAATGTCGCCCAGGGTTTTTTCAATGGGCAGATTGTTCAGCGTGGTGGACTTGCTGGCGGGATGCACCAGCGCCCGCACATCATGTCCCCCATGCAGC
The DNA here is from genome assembly GCA_964371695.1 of uncultured bacterium. Classification (GTDB taxonomy): domain Bacteria; phylum CAYJOG01; class CAYJOG01; order CAYJOG01; family CAYJOG01; genus CAYJOG01. The sequence goes on along the minus strand of CAYJOG010000245.1, from coordinate 3,138 downwards.
AGCACACGCACCAGGTTGCTGCCCAAAAGCCCGTCCGCACCCGTGACCAGCACTTTCACGGGGTGATTTCCTGGCTTGACACGAATTGACCCATGGGTCAATATATAACATGAATTGACCGGCGGGTCAATGTTGTCGAGGGCCAAAAATTATGAAAAAAACCAAAACAAAATCCGGCAAAAAAGACGCCCCCAAACGAAAGCTTGAGCAGGACAACGCCAAAAACGCCGAGGTGCGGGCGCGCATTCTCAAGGCGGCTGAAGAGCACTTCATTCAGCAGGGTTTTGACGAGGTGAAGATGGTGGACGTGGCCCAGCAGGCGGGTGTGGCCAAGGGGCTGGTGTTTTATTACTTCAACTCCAAGCAGGAGCTTTTTGACGCGGTTCTGGACCAGTATTACGCCGCGCAGATGTCGGCGCTCATGCCTGCCATCAGCAGCCAGGGCACACTGGGAGAACGTTTTCACACCGGCCTGGACGCCTATCTGGATTTTGTGGAGATGAACCCTGGTTATGCCCGTCTCATCCAGCGGGAAGTCTGCTCCAGCCCCCGCAGCCTGGGCAAAATCGTGCAATACATGCGGCCTCTTTTTTTGTGGGGCAGCGGCCTGTTGGGCGACAGTCTGGAAACAAGCGGCCCCCTCAGCGCCCGCCAGTTTTTCTTGAGCCTGTTTGGCATGGTCATCAACTACTACACCTATGCCCCTGTTTTGCAGGAATTGTGGGGAGAAGACCCCCTGGGGGCAAAGGCCCTGGCTGAGCGACGTGAACACCTGCACCACCTGGTGGACACCCTGTTCCAGCGGTTCATCACCTCATGAAAGGGGAAAAAATCTTGCTGAAAACCGCAACGTCCACACACCGGATTGAACGCCTGAAAAGCCGGTATCACACAGAGGTTCCCGTCATTTCTGTGGAGCGGGCGAGGTATTACACCGAAAGCTGGAAAAAAAGCCGCGGACTTGATTTGTCCCGGGCCGAACGCGTGGCCCTGGCCATGAAACACGTCTACGAAAACATGACGCATTACGTGAGCGCGAACGACCGCATCGCCGGTTACTGGACAGAAGATTTTCTCGGCATTCCCGTTGACATTGAGCGGGGCGTGTTCAACACCGTTCTGGAAACAGAACTGGACCGCTTGTCCATGCTGTCGTCGCGGGTTCAGTCGCTGGGCGGCACACTGGCCTATCTGGTGCGCGAGCGCCAACTGGAAAGTTTTTTGTCTCACCTGAATGCCGCCAGAGGCACAGAGCCACAGGCCGTGGACCTTGGGCTGGACACCATGACCAGCCGCGACATCAACCGGTTCAGCATCCGCCCCCGCGACAAAAAAGAACTGCGCCACACTCTGCTGCCTTACTGGAAGGGCAAAACCATGGTGGACCGGCTTGAAAAGGAACTGGCGGCCTCTGGTCTGATGGGCAGCGACATGCAGCGGTTTTCCACCGCCATTCCCGCCAACACCTCGCGCCAGACCCTCATGCTCTCGCCCTGCGCCACCATCGGGGCCTATCAAGGGCACGTGATCATTGATTACGAAACGGTGCTGAAAAAAGGTCTGTTGGCCATGCACGGCGAGGTCGCCCGCCAGCTTGAAAGAGACAGGGGACTTTCCGCAGACCAACGGGCATTTCTGAACTCCGTGAAAATCGCGATTGAGGGCGTCATGGTTTATGCGCAGCGGCTCACCGGCGCACTGGAACAAAAACTGGCGGCAGAAACAGACCCGGCCCGCAAAGCAGCACTGGCGGCCATGTGCGAGAACTGCCGCGTGACCCCGCTGCACCCGGCAGAGACTTTTTCTCAGGCGGTGCAGGGAGCCTGGACGTTGAAAACGGCGGTGGAGCTGGCCCACCCGGTGAACCTGAATTCTTTTGGCCGCATGGACCAGGTCTTTTTCCCCTATTTCCAGCGGGATGTGAAAGCAGGTCGGCTTACCCGCGAGGAGGCCAGGGAACTGCTTGAGGAATTGCTGCTCAAGATCATGTCCCAGAACATCCGGCCGGAGTCCGGTTTTCTCAGTCAGTTTTATCACCGTTATCTTGGCTCCTCGCCGGTCACCATTGGGGGCCTCAGGCCCGATGGAACAGACGCCACCAATGATCTGACCTATCTGTTTATCGAAGCGGCGGAGCGCTCCAGGGCTGTGACCAATGTGTCGGTGCGGGTGCATGAGAACACGCCCGAAAAACTGTTGCTGGCGGTGGCGAACGCACTGTACCGGGGCAGCTCCAACCTCTCGCTGTTTAACGATGACGTGAACGTGGAGGCCATGACGCGACGGGGTTTCAGCACCGAGGACGCGCGGGATTACGCCGTGATGGGTTGCGTGGAAATGTTGTGCCCCGGCAAAACGGGCGGCATGAGCGCCAACGCCTTGTTGCTCAACCGGCTGCTGGATATCACCCTGCGCGGCGGCAGCGCGCAGACGCTGATGGCGTCCATCAAAAATGCGGGGTTGCCCACCGGCGACCCGGATGCCTTTGAAACATTTGAGGAATTTCTGGCGGCTTTTCTGGAACAGGCTCGGCATCAGATGGAACTGATCTGCTCGGCCTCAAACCTGCGGGACAGGCTGTTTCAGGAGCACCTGCCCGCGCCGTATCTCTCAGCTTTTACACAGGGCTGTCTGACAAACAAAAAGGATGTCACGGCCGGGGGCGCTGTCTATGACCTGTCGGGTATTTCGTTCATCAACAGCATCGCCAATGTGGTGGACTCGCTTTATGTCATCCGCAAACTGGTGTTTGAACAGAAACAGATCACGTTTCGTGAACTGCTCAGGGCCATTGATCACAACTTCATTGGTCATGAAGAACTGCACCGGCAAATCCTGGCCCTGCCGGGCAAGTGGGGCAATGGCGACGATGAAACCGATCAGCTTGCCCGGCGGCTCACCAGCGCGCTTTTTCAGGAAACCTACCGTTACACCTCGCACCGGGGCGGTGTGTTTGTGCCCTATCTCATCAGCATGACCACCCACACCATTGACGGGCGTTTTTCCATCGCCTCTGCCGATGGCCGCCGGGCCGCCACGCCCTATGCCGCCAGTTGCAATCCGTATAACGTGGAAAAAAATGGCGTCACCAGCGTTTTGCGGTCGGTGGCGGCGCTGGATTACCGGGATGTGCTGGGC
>CAYJOG010000244.1:0-5030 GCA_964371695.1 uncultured bacterium | reverse complement strand
CCACCAGGCCGGGGTAAAGTTCGTCAAGCGTGACTTTGCGGGTGTCCTCGGTCGCGGGATTCACGGGAGGCATTGTAACCTCTTCAACCCATGCGCCGCCAAGGGCGCACGAGTTCATATAGACTGAACTCTTGTGAGCACCGCTGCCTTACAGGGAACCGGCCTTGGCCTGTTGGCCGGTGTGCTTGTCGGCTCGGTGGCCGGGTTGCCCCATGTGTATCTTTCCCACTGGCTGGCAGCGGCGCTGTGCGGCGGCGTGATTGGCGCGGCGCTGGTGCTGGGGGCCTCCTGGCTGCATGAGCGCCTCATCAACGAACCCATGGATCAGGCGACCCAGGGCGCGGCGGCCTGCGCCCTGCTGGGGGCGCTCACCCTGGTGGCCCTGCTGGTGGTGGACAACCGCACCACTGCGCAGGATTCCGCCTTTGGCCAGGTGGCGGGGGTGGACCACACCCTGCAATGGCTGCACGCCGCCCTGGTGGGGGGGCTGATGGGCGGGGGCCTGGGTTATCTCATCGGCAGGCGGCTGGGGTTTGTGCAAGAGACAAAAGAGCTGCTGGGCATTGCCCAACAGGCCCCGGATGACATGATCACCTGGCTCAAGCTGGGCATTTTGGCGGTGCGTCAGGCCCACTATCAGCAGGGGCTGGATTATCTCGCCAAGGCGCGGGGCCTCTCGCCGGGGCCAGACGAACAGGACACCATCGCCCGCTGGATGACACGGGCCAACCGAGGACTGAACACATGACACAAAAATCTTCCACCCCGGCCAAAACGGCAAAGAAAAAACCGGCGGCGGCCAAGCCCGGCAAAAAAGCCAAAATCGAGGGCCTGCTGAACCTGCCCCCCACCTCGGCCAAGGGGGCCGCGCCTGTCTCCACGCTCGCCCAGGTGCGCGAGGGCATTGACGCCATTGACGACCTCATGCTCACGCTGTTGAACGCCCGCGCCCGTCTGGCGCAAGAGGCGGGCAAGCTCAAAAAAACCGCCACGCCCTATGACCCCGGCCGTGAGGCGGCCATCTTCGCCCGGTTGAGCACACAAAACCGCACCACCGGCGGCCCCCTTGAAGACGTGCAGGTGCGAGCGATTTTCGCCGAAATCATCAGCGCCTGCCGGGGACTGCAGGAGCCGCCCACCGTCTCCTGCCTCGGCCCACTCGGCAGTTTCAGCCACGAGGCGGCCCGGCGCATTTTTGGCCACTCGGCGGTGATTCAGCCAGAGCCTGATTTTGCCGAGGCCATCACGGCGGTGGCCACGGGCACCGCCCACTTTGCCGTGGCCCCGGTGGAGAACACCACCGAAGGCGTGGTGGCCGCCACGCTCGACGCCATCCACGCCACCCCCCAGGTGCAGATTTTTGGCGAATATCACCTGCCCGTGGCCCATCACCTGCTGGGGCGCGGAGAGCTGGAAGACGCCACCCGCCTGGCCACCTTCAGCCAGCCCCTGGGCCAGTGCCGCCGCTGGCGCGGGGCCGCTGGCAAACACCTGGAACTGGTGCAGTCGCCCAGCACCGCCGCTGCGGCCCAACTGGCGGCGCAGGACGACCGGGTGGTGGCCATTGCCGGAGAGCTGGCGGCCCAGACCTATGGCCTGAAAATCCTCAAGCGCAACATCCACGACCACGCCAACAACACCACCCGCTTTCTCATCCTGTCCAGAACGCCTCCCCCGCCCTCGCGGGGCCAGCACAAAACCAGCCTCTGCTTCACCCTCAAACACGAGCCTGGCTCTCTGGCGCGGCTGTTGGCGGGGTTTTCAAAAGCGGGGGTGAACCTGACGTTCATCGAAAGCCGCCCCGTGCAGGGCGTGCTTTATGAATACCGCTTTTTTGTAGACTTTTTGAGCGGGGTGCAGGGCAAAGAGCAGGCGGCGCTGATGAAAACCATCGAAAAGCAGGTGAGCACCCTGCGCGTGCTTGGGGTGTATCCTGTGGCCGAATGACGGGGCGGGTTTTCGGATTCGTTTTTTTGGCCCTGGGCCTGCTGAGCACCACGGGTGCGCAGGCCTACATTTTGCGGGGCCAGTTGCAGGCCTCGGCAGATGGCAAAAACCTGTTTTACCTGCGGCGGGAAGGCCCTCGCCAGCAGATCGCCCGCCTGGGGCTGAAGGGCGGCGAAGAAGAACTCGTCACCCCCCCCAACCTGTTCGCCACCGAGCCGCGCCCCCACCCCAAGGGCAAGGGCATCGCATTTATTGGGCGCACTAACGAAGGCGAGCGACTGTTTTATCTGGCCCCCGGCGCAACTAAAGCCACCGCCCTGACACCCGCAGGCAAATATCGCAACCCCCAGTGGAACCCCCAGGGAGACCACCTGATGGTGTGTCAGCTTTTTGGCCGCCAGTGGGATTACCTCTATCTGGACACCGCCGGCAAAAAGCGCCTGCGGCTACTGAACTACACCAAGGGGTCTTCGGCCAAAACGCTGTCAAAACGTATTTACGTGGAATGCGGCACGGCCTTTGACACCAAGGGCAAGTCGGTGATGGTGACGGTGGACGCCGACCTGTGGACCATCAAGCTGCAAAACCTGAAACCCGAAAACGTCATGGGCACGGAGATACTCGACTACCTACCGGTGGCCATGCCCCGCAACAAGGGTTTTGGTTTTGTGGCCAACGAGCGGGGTTTTACCAGCGAGCTTTACACCATCAAAAAAGATGGCTCCGGCCTGAAGCGTTACAGCAATTCGCTCACGGGAGAGGCCCCGCCCGTCTTTGACCCCCTGGGCAAGTTCATGGCCTATGGCGCGTGGATCAATAACCGCCGGGTGCTGGTAGAGACAGACCTGAACACACGCGAAAGCAAACGCATGGGCACCGGCATGTTTCCGCAGTTCGAGCCGGTGTATGCCGGTGAGGGGCGGTATCTGTATTTTCTGGAACAACGGGGCACACCAGAGATCACCCTCAGGCGCATCGACAAAGAAACCAATCTGGAAGAAGACGTGCCCATGAGCGGGGTGAAACCCTTCGCCAGCCCCCTGCCGGTAGAGGAACTGGCCTATCCGCCTCCGCCGCCGGAGACCAACCCGTGGATACAGACCACCGCCCAGCAAAACCTGCCCGACGTGCTCAAACCCCAACCCCCCCCCCCCCTGCCCGGTTACACCGGCACGCCCCTTCCGCCCATCCGGTAACAACTGATTCAAATCAAAAGCGTGGTGCGGTAGTCCACTTCTTTGGGAAATCCCCCGATCACCATGGGGGCCACGCCGGGGGTTTCCCGCCACAGTTCCCACAACCCCGCCGTCACGGTGGAAACATCCTTTTCCAGACCCCGCGCCGAGGGAAAGTTGAAAAACAGAAAGGGGTTCAGCAGCATGTTGGGGGCGTTCACCGACAACGCCGGGCGGCCCATTTCTATCAGCAGCGACGCGGCCCTGTAATGGCCATACACCCAGTCCTGATAATCCCCGGTGTGGCCGTTGAAATGACTGCTCTGCAACCAGCGGAAGGGCCGGGCCATGGGTTTTGAAAAAGCCTGATACAGCCGATCATAAACCGCCATGTCCTGGGGCGGGGGCGGGCCATGATGATAGGCCCAGGGATAAACCAGATAGTGGGCGCAGGTGTGAAAGCACATGCTCACGCGGGGGGGATGCTGGTCGTGCCAGTTTTTCAGCGCCCGGCTCTCTGGCTCGCTGAAGGGCCGCTCGCCGCTGCCGGGACTGCGTTTGGGGGCGTGGTGAAAACCGGGGCCAAAGTTGCGATTCAGGTTCACCCGGTTTTGTGTGTAGCGGTGAAAAAACCAGCGTTTGCCGTTTTCCAGATCCTGCCACACCTGTTCGTAACCATCGGGATGCACCACGGGCACAAGACAAAGCGTGGCCTGATCCAGCAGTTTGTCTTTTGGTTTGGCGAGCACCTCCTGTGCAAAACGCATCACCGTGGCGGGGCCGGGAAACTCCATGCTGTGAAACAGCGCTGTGAGCGACAGCACAGGGGCCTTGGGGTTGCGCCCGATGGCCGCCGCCAGAATGGACCGCCCGCCGCTGCTTTTGCCGATTTCCTGCACCCGCACCAGATCAGGGTGTTCTTTTTGCCACCCGTGCAGGGTTTGATAAATGGATCGCAACGGCTGATAGGGGGCCAGGAGCGGGTGGGTCATTTTTCCTGTCCCAGACGGCCATACCACCGGCTGAGGCCATACAACCCCAGGGCGGGTGCGCCCACCGGCAGCAGCAGCGCCAATATCCCAAGTTCCTGCACCAGTTCGCTGCCGTCTCTGGGCGCGCCCCGCAGCCGTTCGATGAAAGCGTCCACCGTGTGGCCCGCCTCGTTGCTCACCAGCATCACGCGGGCAAAGGCGGCGATTTCCCTGATTTCTTCCGTGCTGAAAAACCGCCGCAGTTCCGCCATCAGGTCCGTGGTTTCTTCTTCGCCGATGACCCGCAGGGCATAAACCACCGCCAGGCGCGTGGGCGGGTCCATGTCCTCTGGCAAAGGGGACTGGCACACGGCCCCCAGGGCCTGCTGTTCCTCCTGCCCCGCGCCTTCCATGTCCGCCAGCGCGCCGTGGATGGAAATGCAATAGCGGCACTGGTTATAACCACTCACCCCCAGCATGACCTTTTCGCGCAGCAGGCTGGGGGCTTTGCCCACACCCAGATAACTGCGGGCCACCAGGGGCAAACCCTCCAGCGCCGCCACGCCGTGGCGGATGAATTCGTCCAAGGTCGCCATCACACGCGCTTCAGGGCCTGGGCCACCGTGCTGAGCACCGTTGATTTTTCAAAAGGTTTGGCGATGAAAAACGACACACCGGCCTCCAGCGCGTTGCGGATGAGCTGGCTGTTGGCGATGACGCTGCACACCACCACCACCGCGCCGGGGTCCCCCGCCAGAATCTGCCGCGTGGCCTCCACGCCGCTCAGGGCGGGCATCTGGATATCCATCATCACCAGGTCCGGTCGGGTCTGGGCAAACAGCGCCACGGCCTGCTGGCCGTCTTCGGCCTCGCCCACCACGGTGTAACCATCCCCCTCCAATATCTCGCGCAGCACGCGCCGCACAAACACCGAGTC
>CAYJOG010000243.1:0-5059 GCA_964371695.1 uncultured bacterium | reverse complement strand
CCCCCGGCGGCGCCGGCGCCTGTGTATACGAGGCGGGAAAAGCCCGCCGTGGTGGCTAAACCTGTGGGAACCGCAGGGCCGAAAGCCAATCGGACAAGTCCCGTAGTAGCCACGGGCGTCTCGCCTGTGGCATAGACACAAAGGTCAAAAAACCTTTCCGCTTTAACTGGATTCCCGCTTTCGCGGGAATGACGGCTTGTGGCTGATTCCTGATTCTTTCTGCGCGTAGCGCCATATCCGGTGGGTCCGGGAGGACAGGTCCTCCCGGCGGGGGTTTGGGGGCAGCGCCCCCAATGGTGAAAAAATGATTGTTTGGGGGCGTAAAAAGGAGATGGAGGGAGGTTCTACCCCGGCAGTTTGCGTCGCAGGTGGTGACTCTTCAGGCGGGTCATCTGTTTGAAGCCGTAGTGTGAGAGTGAGCAGCCCAGGCCGGAATCACCCACGCCCACCCAGGGCAGGGAGGGTTCCAGAAAGTCGCAGCGGTTCTGGAAAAACGTGCCGGTGCGCACCACGGCCCGCAGGCGGTCGGCGGTGTGGCTGTCCTGTGTCCACACGCTGGCCGTGAGGCCATAGGGGCTGTCGTTCATCAGTCGCACGGCTTCTTCTTCGCTGCTCACCCTGGCGATGCCAATGACCGGGCCAAAGCTCTCTTCCATCATCAGCGACATGGTGTGGTTCGCGTCCGCCACCACGGCGGGTTCAAAAAACCGGCCCTTGCCGCCCACCTGTGTGGGGTTGCCCCCCAGCAGCAGACGCCCGCCTTTGGCCACGGCATCTTTCACCTGTCCTTCGAGAAAAGCGGGCGCACTGGCCTGGGCCAGGGGGCCGAGGGTGGTTTTGTCGTCCATGGGGTCGCCCAGCACATAGGCGCGGGTCAGTTCCACATAGGCGTCCACAAAACGGTCATAGAGGCTGTCATGCACATATATGCGCTCGATGCCGCAGCAGCTCTGGCCCGCGTTATAAAACGCGCCGTCCACCAAGTTTTCCACGGCGAAATCAAAGGGCGCGTCGGGGGCCACATAGGCGGGGTCTTTGCCCCCCAGTTCCAGCGTGCAGGTGATGAACCGCCGGGCTGTTTCGCCGTATACCTCATGACCACCCCGCACGCTGCCGGTGAAACTCACATAACCGATTTCAGGGTGCTGAATGAGCGCGGCGGTGTCGGCGTGGCTCAGCACGAGATTTTTCACCAGACCCTCGGGCGCGCCCGCTTTGCGGAAACATTCCTCAAAAGCCAGGCCGCACAGAGGCGTGCGGGCGCTGTGTTTGATGAGCACCGCATTGCCCGCCAGCACCGCAGGCAGCACGGCGTTCACGGCGATGAGCAGGGGATAGTTCCACGCGGCGATATCCAGCACCACGCCCACCGGCTCGTGGGTGATGATGAGTTCAAAACCCTCGGCGGCGGGCAGGTTTTCCGGCGCCAGGGCCTTTTCGGCAGACGCCACCATAAAACCCATGCGCCCCCGCGCGCCTTTCACCTCGCCGCGGGCCTGCCCAAGGGGTTTGCCCATCTGGCGGGTGACTTCTTCGGCGGTCTGTTCGGCCCGTTCATCCCACGCGGCCATGAAGCGTTCGGCCAGGGCCAAGCGTTCCTTCAGGCTGGTTTTCGCCCATTCCCGTTGCGTGGTAGCGGCTTGGGTCAGTGCCTGCAGGGCTTCGTCCAGCGTGTGATAGGGCAGGGAGACGGCTGTTTCGCCGGTGAAAGGGTTATCCACGGTGAGCAGTTTTGACATGGGGGAAATATAGCTTTTCGCGGCGGGCAAAACCGTGGTCAATTTTTGTGGGCGGGGCGGATAGTAAAAACATCGGAGGGTGCCATGACGAGTTTCAGAAACGGTTTGATGGGTGTTTGTGCGGTGCTGTCGCTGGCGTTGCCGTTGAGCGCCGGGGCGGCCCAGCGGGTGCGGTTGGGGTCGGATAATGTGCGGGTGCGCACCAGCCCGGCCCTGGGGGCAGGGGAGGTGGCCCTGCTGCGGATGGGCCAGACGGTGGAGGTGCTCTCGGAGAAAAACGGCTGGTATGAAGTCAGTGCGAACGGACGCCGGGGCTGGGCCTTTGGCGGACTGGTGGGGGCCTGCGACGCCCAGGGCCGCCGCCTGAACCTGCCGGGACAAAGCTGGGTGGGTCTGCCGGTGCTGAGTGTGCGCGAGCCGGTGCGCCGCGCCCCCAGCAGCACCGCCTCGGCGGTGGGCACGCTGGACAGCAGTTCGTTGTATGTGCTGCACCGCCAGGACGCCCAGCGGGCCGATACCGACCCGTTGGGGTTCACCCGCGTGCGTCTGGTGAACGGCGCGACGGGTTATGTGCGCAACGTGATGGTGGACAGTTGGGTGTGCCAGTAACAGGTCGGAAGCTGGAGGCTGGAGCTGATAAAAAAGACCTCATCGTTCCCCTCTCCCGTGCTTTGCATGGGAGAGGGTGGCGCGGAGCGCCGGGTGAGGGCAATGTAAAAACATCACCCCCTGTCGTCATTCCCGCGAAGGCGAGAATCCAGATGACTTGGAACACCCTGTAAAATGAGTTGGTGGAGGGTTATCAGGATTTATTGAACGACCTGATGCGCCGGGGGGTGCTGCGTTCGCCAGCGGTGATTTCGGCGTTTGAACACGTCGACCGGCAGTTTTTTGTGCGGGAGCATGACCTGTTCCGGGCCTATGACGACACGGCCCTGGGCATTGGCCACGAGGCCACCATTTCCCAACCCACCGTGGTGGCCATGATGCTGGAGGAACTGGACGTGAAGCCGGGCCAGCGGGTGCTGGACGTGGGCAGCGGCAGCGGCTGGACCACCGCGCTGCTGGCGAATCTGGTGGGGCCTGCGGGCCGGGTGGTGGCGGTGGAACTGGTGCCCGAACTGGTGTTGATGGGAAAACAGAACGTGGGGGACTGCCCCTGGGTGAGTTTTCATCAGGCCATGGACACACTGGGCTGGCCGCCAGAGGCCCCCTATGACCGCATTCTGGTGTCGGCGGCGGCCTCGCGCCTGCCCCAGGCCCTGGTGGCCCAGCTTGCGCCAGAGGGCGTGATGGTGCTGCCGGTGGAGGGCAGCATCTGGCGGGTGCGCAAAGACGCCACGGGGCGTTTGTGGGAGCGCGAATATCCCGGTTACCGCTTTGTGCCGCTGATAGGCGCTTGACAGATGCCCCGGAGTTCTTACCCTTAACACAGTGAAGGGCCGTTGGATGCAGAAAGCACGCTGGCGCCGGTGGCTGATGGCCCTGGCGGTGATGCTGTTGCCCGCCCATGGTTTGTCCTGCGCCGTGTCGGCCCGCGCTGCCGAAAAGCCCGTCCAGTCTGCGCCGTCCTGTCATGGGGGCGCTCAACAGGTGGGCAAGGGCGTGGTGTCTTCTTCACCGTCAGACGCCGGGCATTGCGCCGACGAGGGCGGCTGTGTTTGTGAGGGCACGCAGGTGTCAGGCTTACAGACTTCTCTTGCCGGTTGGGACAGTGCTGCAGAAAACCTCTCTCATTTTGTGCTGGTTGATTTTTGGCAAACGCCGGTGGCGGTGCAGACCCCCCGGGCGCAACAGGTGGCCGCTTCGCCACCCCTTCTTTCTGCTGTTCCTTTGCGTGTCCAGTTTTCCTCCTGGCTGATTTGAGCCGCCCGGAATAACCCGTCTGGCGGGTAATTCTCCGGTGGGTTGCCTGTGGGCGGCCCCTCGGCAGCGGTGGGCCGTGGCGTTTTTTGCCCGGCCACAACAGGAGGAAGACATGTTCCGGTTCAGCAAAGTGGTGTTTTTTGGTTTGGCTCTGACACTGACGGGCGGTGTGGCAGGCCGCGCCCTGGCCCATGGGGGGCAGGTGCACGCCAACGATCAGGACGAAGCGGCGTTGCAAAAAAAGCTGAAGGCGTTGTTGCCCCAGGCGGCCAGCTTCAAGCTGGAGCACGTGGGCCTGCCCAACGTGGGGGCCGTGGAGGCCGCCGTGAAAAAGGCCGGTGGTCGTTTGAAAGACCACGACTATCACCCGCCGTTTTACATCGCCGTGGCCAAACAGGGCCACAGCCTGGGGCTGGTGTTTTTCACCACCACCACCGACGACAGCGACGTGGGGGTGTCCATGGATGCAAAAGCAGGGGTGCTCAAGGCCCTGGCTTTTTCCGGCCCCGCGGCCAAGTTGCCCGCCGCTTTTGTGGGGCAGTTTCGGGGCAAGGGTGTGGCGGCCCCATTTGTGATGGGCAAGGGTCTGGCCCTGAAGGGGGCAGACGCCAAAGCCGCCGCCGCTTTTGCCGGTGGGGTGAAAAAAGCCCAACTCATCGCCCACGAGTGGATCAAAAGCAAAACCAGCGCCCCGGCGCACGGTGGCGGCCATGGCGGGCACTGATTTTTTACGCAGCACGCGGATGGCTGTTTTGGGGCTGTTGGTGGCGCAGGTTGTGTGGGCGCAGTCAGACGTGCTGACGCTCTCACAGGCCCAGGCCATCGCCCGGCGTCAGCATCCCCAGCAACGTGTGCTGAAGCAGGAAGAAGCCGTGGCCCTTGCCTCCGGTGGTCTGTCGCGGGTGCCTGCTCCCAGGCAGGGAGAATGGCGGGTGGGGCTGGATTTGCAGTCAGACGCTCCCGGTGGCCGGGTGAGTTATGGTTTGGAGCGGGAGGCGGTTTCGCCGCAGAGCCGCGAGGTGTTGCAGGCACAGGCAGTGCTGGCGGTGCGGGAAGTGCGTCTGCGGCAACAGCGGCTTTTGCGCGAAAAAGACGCCGAGGTGCGCGAAAAATATCTGGCCGTGCTGGCGGCCCTGTCCGAACAGGCCGTGGCCAGTCTGCTGATGGATGAAATCGGCAAGCTGGAAACCGTGTTTCAGGCGCGGGTGGGTCAGGGGGCCATTGCGGGTCTGCAACTGAGGCAGGTGCAAGCCGAAAAAAACGCCCAGGCAGCCTTCTTTGCCCTGGCGGATCAGGCGCTGGACACGGCTTGGCGCGATTTTTACGCCGCGTTGAACCAGCAGGAACCGGCACAGAAACCGGCGCTGGAAGGGCTGACGCTGCCGGTGACGGAAAAGGCCTTGGCCCAGGCCGAAATCCGCCGCCGTCTGAAAAAGAACGACCCGGCTCTGGCG
>CAYJOG010000242.1:0-5084 GCA_964371695.1 uncultured bacterium | reverse complement strand
CCACAGGGGGGGACGCCTGTGGCTACTCGCGCCACCAGAACTGGATTTTTTCTCATGTCTGACTGGATTCCCGCTTTCGCGGGAGTGACGCCGGGGGGTGATGGGGCCTTTTCATTTAACAACTTCCAGCCGCCAATCACAGGCTTCCAACTTCCCCCGTCCGTGCAAAGAGTCTGATACCATGCCTCGCCACTCAGGCGAGTGGCGGTTGAGCGTCTGGCCTGGGTTGTTACAAGGAGACCCAAATGCCCAACGACACCCCGCCCCGCCCCTTCAAGACCCTGCGCCCAGCCTATGGCTTTGACGACGTGGCCATTGTGCCCAGCGGGCGCACCATCGACCCGAAAGACGTGGACATCAGCCTGAACATCGGTGGCCTCAAGCTGGGTGTGCCCGTGCTGGCCAGTGCCATGGACGGCACGGTGAACGTTCACCTCGCACAGGAATACGGCAAGATGGGCGGCTTGGCGGTGCTGAACCTGCACGGTGTGCAGACCCGCTACAAAAACCCCGCGCCGGTGCTGGAAAAAATCGCCAAGGCCACCAAAGAAGAAGCCACGGCGCTGATGCAGAAGATTTACGCCGAGCCGATCAAACGCGAGTTGATCGCCCAGCGCGTGAGCGAAATCAAGTCCGCCGGTGTGGCGGCGGCGGTCAGCTCCACACCCGCCGACGCCGCCGAGTTCGGCGCGCTGGCGCAAGAGGCCGGGGCCGACGTGTTTGTGGTGCAGAGCACCGTGACCGCCGTGAAACACCAAAGCAAAACCGGCAGCGCGCTGGATCTGAAAAAACTCTGCAAAAGCCTGAACATGCCCGTGGTGGTGGGCAACATGGTGGGTTATGGCGTGGCGCTGGAACTGATGGCCACCGGCGTGGACGCGCTGTTGGTGGGCATTGGCCCCGGCGCGGCCTGCACCACGCGGGGCGTGGTGGGCGTGGGGGTGCCGCAGATCACCGCAGCGCGGGACGGGGCCCAGGCGCGGGAATACTTCCTGAAGAAAAACAAACGCCGCGTGGCCGTGATTGTGGACGGCGGCATGCGCACGGGTGGCGACATCTGCAAGGCCCTGGCCGCCGGGGGCGATGGCGTGATGATCGGCAGCCCCTTTGCGCGCTGCGCCGAGGCCCCGGGCCGGGGTTATCACTGGGGCATGGCCACGCCCCACGCCAGCCTGCCCCGGGGCGCACGGGTCCACGCCGGTGTCAGCACCACGCTGGAGCGGCTCATCCTGGGCCCTGCCCGCACCGACGACGGCACCGAGAACTTCGCCGGGGCCATCCGCGAGGCCCTGGGCCTGACGGGAGCCAAAAACATCCGCGAGTTCCAGAAGGTGGACATGGTGATTGCCCCCAGCTTCAAACACGAGGGCAAGCTGCTGCAAAGCACACAGGGCGTGGGGATGTACCGCTGATAACCGCCTCACAGGAGTAGGCGCGGTGTCCGCACCGCGCTTGCACCACGGCGATGGGGACATCGCTGTTACTCATTTTGAGTCGAATGAACCGCTACGCCGTCTCTGCAAACTTCAGGAGGCCGAGGCGCAAAATACCGGACCTTTTTGGCCTGTATGAAAATGCACCTAAAATAAGTCCCCGGCGAAATCCGCCGGCCCACAGAAAAAGGAGACCCACATGCAGATTACGGTGAAAGGCCGCGGCATGTCCGTGAGCGACGGACTGAAAGACCACCTGGAAGAAAAACTGGCCAAGGTGGCCAAGATCATTGGCAAAGTGGACCACGTGGAGGTTCTGCTCATCAAGCAGGCCATCAAGGGCACCGAAGAAACCCACAAGGCGGAAATCACCATTCACAGCGGCCACAACGTGCTCAGGGCCGAAGAAACCACCGTGAACATGTACGCCAGCATTGACATCGCCACCACCAAACTGGAGCGCCAGGCCCGCCGCCTGAAGGAACGCCGTGTGCGCAAGGGCCGCGTGGAAAAAGGCAGCAAAATGGTGGCCCAGCCCAAGGCGCGGGCGCTGGCGGGTGAATCGGCCCTGCCCGCTGTGCCCCGCGTGGTGCGCACCAAGCAGTTCGCTCTGAAACCCATGGCGGTGGAAGACGCGGCGCTGCAACTGGAAATGATCGGCCACGATTTTTTCATGTTCACCAACGCCGACACGCTCAAAACCAACGTCATCTACAAACGCAAGGATGGCCAGTTGGGGCTGCTGGAATCGAACTAGGGCCGGGCTGGTTTATTAAAAACGCCCCCATTGTTCCCTCCCCCCTCTGGGGGGAGGGTGGTCCGCAGGACCGGGTGAGGGGCAGAGCGAAAAAACAAAAAACCAAATCATTATTTTTGCTTTTTGTTTAACCCCTCACCCGGCGCTCCGCGCCACCCTCTCCCCATAAAGGGGAGAGGCGACAATGTTTCCCTTTTTTTCCTGACCAACATTTTTGAAGGCCACCCAAATCATTCCCAAGGAAACTCCCATGGCCACACTCACCATTCACGGCAACCAGAACACCACCACCAGCGACGAGGGTGAAATCACGGCTTTTCTCGCCGCTTTTGGCGTGAATTTTGAGCGCTGGCCCGTGCAGGGCATTGCACCCGGTTTGATGGAAAAGGAAGTGTGGGACGACGCCGACAAAAACGGCTTGCTCACCGCTTATGACGCCATGCGTGAAAAACTCAGGGGCCAGGGTTATGTGGCCAGCGATGTGGTGGCCCTGCACGCCGGTGTGCCGGGGCTGGCGGGCATCTGCGCCAAATACGCTCGCGAACATCACCACA
This sequence comes from uncultured bacterium, assembly GCA_964371695.1. Lineage (GTDB taxonomy): Bacteria > CAYJOG01 > CAYJOG01 > CAYJOG01 > CAYJOG01 > CAYJOG01. The sequence continues at coordinate 2,340 of CAYJOG010000242.1, read as the reverse complement.
CCGATGACGAAGTGCGGTTTGTGGCGGCGGGAGAAGGCGTGTTCGGTTTCGCACCAGAAGGCGTGGCCCCTTTTGACCTGCTGGTGCATGCCGGGGATTTCATCAACGTGCCCAAGGGCGTGTGGCACTGGTTCAATCTCACCGGTCAGAAACGCATTGTGGCCATCCGGTTTTTTCAGGACCCCGCCGGTTGGGTGGCCCATTACCACGACGGCAGCCATAGTTGAATATTTGTTATACTTCTCTTCCCGATGAGCGCCCAGAGCATTGCTGTTTTCTTCACCGGACCCGCCAGCGTGCAGGCCGCCCTGGTGTTTGCCAGCGCAGGGGCCCAGGTGGTGCTGCTGGGTCGCGACCGCGACCAGCTGGATATCGGCGGGCGGCAGATCATCACCACGCTCGATTCGCTGGTGCACACCGGCGTGCTGGACCCAAAAGACCGTTTCGCCCTTTACAGCCGCCTGCAAAAACGGGTATTCCCGGAACTTTCCCCCGACGTGGCCTTATATATAGATGCCGCCGAAGACGCCGCCGATCTGACGGGCATGGCGGATTTCCTGTCCCGGCGTGAGGCGGGTGTGATCCTCAGCCTGCGTCAGTCGAGCGCCCCGCCTCCTGTTTCCGCAGGGGCCTTCACACAGGTGCTGCTCAGCGCACCGGAACCCTTCAGTGAGGCCAAAAACATCGCCGTTAAAGTGTTGCACACGGCAGAAGGCGTGGGTGCCGACACCGTGATGCAGGAAGTCGCCACCCTGCTCAAAAGCATGGGTAAAGAGGTGGCGTGAACATCCGCACTTTTTCATTCTGGTGCTGGGCTGCGCCCGCCGCGCTGGTGCTGGGCCTGTCGTTCGCCGGTTGCCAAAAAGGCAAAACGCCCGCCCCCGCCGCCAAAAAAGGAGCGGTGCTCAACCGCCCCCTGCCCGCCAAGGGCGTGGCCATGGTGGTGGGCAACGAACAGATCACCGAGCAGGAGTTCAACGAGGAGTTTCTGCGCCGTCACCCCGGCGGCACACCCTATGCGCCGGGCACCCCCGGCCACAAAATGATGGCCCAGCAGGTGATGCGCGACATCGCCATCGGCCACATGCTGGTGCTGGAGGCCCGCCGCCAGGGCGTCAAGGTGACCCAGGCGGACCTGGACCAGGAAATCAACACCATCACCACCCAGGTGGGCGGCCCCCAGCAACTGGCAGAAGCCCTGCGGGTGCGCGGCAAAACCCTCAAGGATCTGCGGCGCTCGCGGGAAAGAACACTGCTGGCCAACCGCCTGTTCGCCAAGGTGAGCGCGAAATTCCAGAAAACACAGACCGAGGCCGAGATGCGGGCCTATCACGCCGAACACCCCCAGGAATTCATTTATCCCGAACGGGTGCGTGCCGCGCACATCCTGCTGCGCTGCGAGGGCAAAACCCAGTGTCTGGCCCTGGGCACGGCGCTGCGCACCAGCATCCTCAAAAAACAGATCAGTTTTGAAGAAGCCGCCCGCACCAAATCGCAGGATCCCGGCTCTGCCGCCAATGGGGGTGACCTGGGGTACTTCCCACGGGGCCAGATGGTGCCGCCCTTTGAAGAAGCCGCGTTTTCGCTGGCCAAGGGGGAGCTGAGCCAGCCCGTGCAAAGCCCGTTTGGTGTGCATCTCATCAAGCTGATTGACAAAAAACCCAAGGGCGCGGCCACGTTTGAAGAGGCCAAACCCATGCTGATGCAGCGCCAGAAACAGGGCAGTTTTCAAAAGGCCAAAGACGAACTCAACGCCCTGCTGGCGAAAACCTACAAACCCGACATCGCCCCCCGCCACAGGGATCTTTTCCCCGACGGCAACATCTTCGCCCCCATCAACGCCGATCCGCCGGTGATGCAGCCGCCAGTGGTGTCGGGTTCGGGTCAGGCCCCGGCAGGTCAGCCATGAGTGACGCCCCGGCGCCGCTTTCGCCCGACGAACTGGCCGTGGCGTTCAAAAAACTGCCCGGCTGGCGCGAAGAAAACAACCAGCTCACCAAAACCTTTGTGTTCGGCTCGTTTCCGGCGGCGCTGTTGTTTGTGGGCGCGGTGGGCGCGCTGGCCGAAAAACAGAACCACCACCCCGACATGGACATCCGTTTCCGCAAGGTGCGCCTGAGCCTGAGCACCCACGACGCCGGGGGGGCCATCACCATCCGCGACACCCAACTGGCGGCGGCTATCGAGCAGTTTCTGGGCTGAGCGCCACAGGTATTACGCCAAAGTGAGTAGCGGTGACGTCCATTGCTGTTAGGTTTGCCTGAGTAGCGGGGGCCTTGCCCTCGCCCGGAACGGCAAAAAACACAGGGGAGTCGGGCAAACAAAATCACGCGCTCTTTT
>CAYJOG010000241.1:3314-5089 GCA_964371695.1 uncultured bacterium | reverse complement strand
GAGCCTGCTTAAAATCAGACCATGTTCCACATGCCCTAATTTTAAAACAGGCTCTCAGGGAGAGGGCAGGACACGGCTGAGTGAAACGAAGCCGTGGACGGGTGAGGGGGAAAGGGTGGCTTCTCGAAAGCTAAGTTTTTGCAGCTAGTTTTCTTTCCCCCTCACCCGCCCGTGACCTCACGCTGTTCAGTCACGGGCTGCCCTCTCCCTCAGGGAGAGGGCAATGGTGGCCACCACCGTTCCTTCATTCCAAACAGCCGCTTGCAAAGTCAGCAGCTATGGGCGAAGACGCCTGCGTCACCAGCAGGGTGTTCCTCAACACCCTGCTAACCTTATTTGCATGTCTTCGCAGCCCCCCATGCACGCCCAGGCCCGTCTGGGCCAGCCTTTTCAAACCCAGCTCACGGTGCGCCAGTTTTCGTTTGTGGCCGACGAACCGCCAGACCACGGCGGCGCGGACACCGGCCCCCGGCCCATGGAGCTGCTGCTCAGCGCCCTGTGCGCCTGCACCGCCATCACACTGAAAATGTACAACCAGCGCAAGGGTCATGACGTGGGGGAAATCACCGTAGACGCCGACCTGCATCTTGAAGAAGCCTCTGAAGCCACCGGCGGCAAACCCCGGCAGACCGTCACCCTGAATCTTTCGTTCGAAAAACCCCCCACGCCCGAAGTGGCCGAACGCCTGCTGCAGATCAGCAAAATGTGCCCCGTTCACAAGGCCCTCGGCGGCGGCGTGGCCATCCACAGCCGTCTGGCCTGAAACCTCCGCATCAAACCCGGTGCGTCAGGTCTCCCACGGCCATTTTTTCGAGCACCCAGGCGATGCGGGAAACCTGCCGGATGACACCGCTGCTGAAAAAAAGTCCCAGCCCCACACTCAGGCTGCCAATGACAATCAGCAGCAGCCACTGGTTGCGCACAATGTCGGCGGTTTGTTGCTTGGCGGCTTTCAGCGCGGCGTCATTTTCTTTTTGGGACAGGACAAGGAGCTTTGAGACGGGAACCTGATTCTGCTGGAAATACATCAGCAGGGGGCCACGCAGCAGCGTGCGGCCACTGGCCACGTCACGGTCTTTGATGCAGGGGTAATAATAGGCTTCGGCCATTCTGAAAAACTTCTGAGCCGCTTTGGCCGATTCTTCCAGCAGCGCCCTTTCCGGGGTTCCTTGGGCCAGTTTTTTACGATAGATCGCCAGGGTTTTGTCGTATTTTTCATGCAGGGCGAATCCCCTTTTTGTCAGACCTGCGATAACCGTCTGGTCGTCTTCAAGATACAGTTGGTTGGCGTTGAAATAGGCCTCCAGCAGGTTGAGCGGCGGTGGCGCCGTGTCGGCCACCACCTGATTGCGCAGCAGGATGTCTTCAAACAGCGGTCCGCCGATCACCAGTTGTTCCTGGGCTTTTTGTGTGCTCACGCCAAACACCAGAAAACCCACCACAAACACCAGCAGGGGCAAAAGCAGTTTTATCTTCAAGGGCAGGTGCAACACGAGGACTGTTGCAGTCTTAACACCAAATTCGTTCTGTTCAAATTTGTTTAATACTGCTTAACTTTTTCTTAACCCGTGTAATGCGTCGGAACACGGGTGTTTTTCCACCCCCTGCTAAACTCCTGCCATGTCCCGACTGCTGAGCGCCCCGCCCCCGGCGGCTTGGTTGGGGCGGTGGATGGAACTCTCGCCGCACTTTCGCTGCAACAGTCGTTGCGGGTTCTGTTTCCGCACCCCCTGGCTGCAAAAAAACGTGATGAGTCAGGAGCAGGCCCTGGCGGT
>CAYJOG010000241.1:2919-3304 GCA_964371695.1 uncultured bacterium | reverse complement strand
CCTAAAAAACCGCGTCGCGGTGGCGGCGCCGCGGGGGGGGGGGGGCGCCCGGGCCGCGGCCAGCGGGCGCACCCACCTGTGGGTGGGGGGCGGCGAGCCGACGTTGTACAAACCCCTGCCCCAGGTGCTTGCGCTGGCCCGTGAGCTGGGTTTTGAGCGACGGCTGATACAGACCAACGGCTGGGCCTTGGGGCGGGTGGATTATCTGGACACCCTGACCCAGGCGGGCCTGACCGACGTGCGGGTGAGTGTGTTTGGCGCGCCTTTTGAAACACCGGGTTATGACAGCGCCACAGGGGTGAAAGGGGCCAGTGGCCACCTGCAAAAAGCCATGCTGGCCCTGGCCGAAAAAGGCCTGTGGGCCGAGGCAGACCTGCTGATGCAC
>CAYJOG010000241.1:0-2909 GCA_964371695.1 uncultured bacterium | reverse complement strand
CCGTGGCGTGGCTGATGAACCACGGCGTGACGCGGGGGGTGTTGTGGTTCATGTCGCTGGATAATTTTTCGCCGGAATACACCGACGCCCCGCGCCTGTCGCTCTCGTTTGAAGAGGCGACGCCGCCCCTTGAGCGCCTGCTGGCCTTTTGTGAAGAAAAAGGGTTTGACCTGCGGGTGATTCACCTGCCGCCGTGTCTTTATCCGTCCCGTCACGGGCGTTATCTGAACCTGAAGGAGTGGGATTTGACCGTGTTCACCCCCACCGGCTCGTTCGCCATCAAAGACAGCGCCATGGAGGGCGGCCACTATGTTTCGGCCTGCGGGGCGTGTAACCTTTCCCACCGCTGCCTGGGCCTGCGGCACGACTATCTGGCCACCTATGGCGCGCCGCAACTCAATCCGTTTTTTGGAGACCCCCATGACCCCCCCGCATCGCCCGAACGAGCCGCCCCATAATCTGCGCGGCGCCCATGGCCAAGGGCCATGGATGGCCCATGCCGCCGCCGGACCGGAACGGGGGGGGATGGCGCGAAAGGGATTGAAGAATACGGCGAGTGGAAAACGTAAAAACGTTTTTGGGGGAGTCCGGGCCGTGCGGCGTTGTTCGCAAGGTTTCATGGAGGAAACCGGCGAACCAGAATATAGAGCCACGGGTGACGCAATCAGACGCACACCGCAGGAGACCAACACATGACTTCCACACCCGCATCGAGCGAAGACGTTCTCATCCTGGGCAGCGGCCCGGCGGGTTTCACGGCGGGTATTTACACCGCCCGCGCCCAGATGAATCCCCTGATGCTCGACCGGGGCCAGCCGCCGGAATCCATCCCGTTGGGCCAACTCGCGCTCACCACCGAGGTGGAGAACTTTCCCGGTTTTCCCGAAGGCGTGATGGGGCCTGAACTGATGGAAAAACTGAGCCGGCAGGCGGTGCGTTTCGGCCTGCGCATTCAGCCCATGATGGCGGTGTCGGTGGATCTTTCCAAACGCCCCTTCACCGTAAAGGCCGCCGACCCGCTGATGGGCGACGAGGCCACGTTTCAGGCCCAGACGCTCATCATCGCCACCGGCGCCAACGCCAACTGGCTGAATCTTGAAAGCGAGCAGCACTATCGCAACCGGGGCGTGAGCGCCTGCGCCACCTGCGACGGCGCGCTGTTTGCAGGCCGCGAAGTGGTGGTGGTGGGCGGGGGCGACAGCGCCATGGAAGAAGCCCTTTTCCTCACCCGCTTCTGCCCCAAGGTGACGCTGCTGGTACGCCGCGACAAACTGCGGGCCAGCAAGGTGATGCAGGAGCGCGCCGCCACCAACCCCAAAGTCGAAATCCGTTATCACACCGGCGTGGAAGAAGTGCTGGGCGACGACAGGGAAATGACCGGCCTGCGGCTGAAGAACACCACCACCGGCGAGGTGTCGGAACTGGCCGCCGGGGGGTTGTTCCTGGCCATCGGCCACACCCCCAACGCGCAGATTTTCAAAGACTGGCTGGAGCTGGACGAGAAGGGTTACATCAAAACCCAGGGGGCGACTTCTTATACCAGCGTGCCGGGAGTGTTTGCCTGCGGCGACGTGCAGGACGCCCGATACCGTCAGGCCATCACCGCCGCCGGATCGGGCTGCATGGCGGCCATAGACGCCGAACGCTGGCTTGAGGAGCACGGCCGGGCGTGAAACAGGTGTTTTCTTTATCGGGCCGGGCAGCCGCAGGCCGTCTGCTTTTCCTTTCCTCATTACGGGGAGAGGGCGCGGCGCGTGGCCAGGAGAAGGCCCCATCTTTTCCTTCTCCCGTCCGAAGGATGGGAGAAGGTGGCCAAAGGCCGGATGAGGGCGTTAAACAAAAAGAAAAAACCTTATTCGGTTGTTTTTTCGGCGTCGGAAACGGCCGCTATCGCCTTTGCTCGGCCAGATGCCCCAATGGGCATCTGGAAAGACTCCTCGCAAACTCATGGCCTCTGGCGCTGGGTGTCGCCAAGGTGCGGGGCTTCATGGTTTCTTGATCGGGTGGCTGCATGAAAGGCCGCTATTCAATTTTTCTGGGGGCTTTCTGTCTGGTTCCGCTGCTGCTGTTTTTTCTGCTGGGGCCGGTTTTTTCGCCTGATCCGCTGCTGATGAACCTGATGGAGCGCCTCAGACCGCCCTCTCTCGCCCACTGGCTGGGCACCGACAGCGAAGGCCGCGACGTGCTGGCCCGCGTGGCCCATGGCGGTCGGCTGAGCCTGCTGATCGGCCTGAGTTGCGCTGTGAGTTCCGTGGGGTTTGGCGCGCTGGCGGGCATGTTCGCGGGCATGCGAAAAGGCTGGACAGACCGTGTGGTGATGCGCGGCGTGGAGTTCCTGTTCGCCATTCCCACGCTGCTGATTGCCGTGGCGCTGTCGCTGGCCATGGCGCCGGGGGCCATGCCGGTGGTGCTGTCGCTGGCGGTGGTGAGTTGGGCCGCCCCGGCGCGCATCGTGCGCACGCTTACGCTGCAACTCATGGAAAGACCTTTTGTAGAAGCCGCCCGCGCCGTGGGTGTGCCCCCCTGGCGGCTGGGGCTGCGTCACCTGCTGCCCAATCTTTCCGGCACGCTGCTGATTCTTTTTTCCATTCAACTGGCGGCGGCGGTGTTGGGTGAGAGCACGCTGAGTTTTCTGGGTCTGGGGGTGCAGCCGCCCACACCCACGCTGGGGCGCATGATTCTGTCGGGACAGGATTACCTCACCGAGGCTCCCTGGGGGGCGCTCGCGCCGGGCCTGATGCTGGCCATGCTGGTCCTGGGTGTGAACTTTTTGGGAGACGGTCTGCGGGACATGTATGACCCCCACCTGAAAACCCGGTGAAGCTTGAAGGACCCCCAGTGGGGGGGGGGGGGGGGCGCCGCCCCCCCCCAAAAAAAAAAAAAAAAAAAATATATTTTTTTTGTGGGGG
>CAYJOG010000240.1:0-5097 GCA_964371695.1 uncultured bacterium | reverse complement strand
GCCCTCTCCCTCAGGGAGAGGGCAAGTGGCGACACTCAATTATTCGTTTACATAAGGCATGATTTTGTTCCAAAGGTCGTTTGGCCAGAGTAAACAAAACCGGCTCGTTGGCCGATAAACCTTTTGACAGCGGTTCTGGTTTTGTTTTTTTTCGCAGGCTCAGTCCGCACTCCGGCAAAGGATGGCCTAGTAAATGGTCCGGTTATGGATGGAACAGCATTTTCCCCGATTGTTCACCTCTACCGGTGGAGTGGCCCAGGCGGAGAGGGAACCCTGGGGGCCGGTGGACAAGGAACCCCTGGTGAGCAATCCGCCGCTCAAGGGCATCCGTCTGGATCAGGACAAGGACGGGGGGGCGCTGCGGGTGTTCTGTGGCGGAAGGGTGAGTAGCGACGACACCCGGCGGGCCGAGGATTCCCTGAACCGCGCCCTGGATCGCGCCACGTCGGTGGTGGTGGTTTTTCAGAAAGACTGCGACGGCACCAGCGCCCTGATTGGCTTGGTGATGCGCCTGAACACGCGCCTGAAGGCCATGGGCAAACCCCTGCGGGTGAAGGTGGGGTCGGCCCGTGTGCGGCGGGTGATGCTGGCCCTGCGGCTGGATGAAGTGCTGGCGATGGAATAGACGCCATCTTCTGACACCCTCCCGCTCCCTTTACTACACTGCCTTGGCTTGTCTGACACGGCCCCGCTTTTGCAAGAGCTTTTGCTGCTGCCCCGTCTGCACCTGCGGGCGCAGGCCCTGGCCGAGGGGTTGCTGCAGGGCCAGCACAGCAGCCCCTACAAGGGGTTCAACGTGGAGTTCGCCGAGCACCGGCCCTATCTGCCCGGCGATGAACTGCGGTTTGTGGACTGGAAGGTGTTCGCCAAGACAGACCGCCTGTTCATCAAGTATTTCGAAGAAGAAACCAACCTGCACGCCCACCTGTGGCTGGACGCAAGCCGCAGCATGGCCTTTGGCAGCGGCGGCCTGACCAAATGGGAAATGGCCAGCCTGCTCGCCAGCGCCTTTGCCTATCTGCTGCTGCGGCAAAACGACCGCGTGGGCCTGGGGGTGGCGGGTGAGCGCACAGTCGCTTTGCCCGAACAGAGCCACATGGCGCACTTTCGCACCCTGTGCGATTTCATGGAGCAGCAAAACCCGGCGGACAACCCCATGCCCTTGGCCGAGGCATTGCACAGCCTCTCCGTCACTCTCAAGCGCCGGGGGCTGGTGATGATTTTCAGCGACTTTTACACCGAGCCGGAAAGTCTGTCGCTGCTCATGCGCAATCTGGCGGCCCGTCAGATGGACGTGGTGCTGTTTCACCTTCTGGATCCGGTGGAAATCGGTCTGGACCTCCAGGGTCAGTGGCGGTTTGAAGACATGGAAAACCACGACCGCCTTGCCCTTGCCCCCACGCAACTCAAAAAAGCCAATCACCGGGAACTGGCCGAACACCGTGACGCCCTGGCCCGCCTGTGTCAGCACCGGGGGGCGAGTTATCACCTGGTGGATATTTCGCAGCCCCCCATGGGGGTGTGCCTGGAGGTGCTCACCCGGCACGGAAGGGCGCTGCGTTGACTTGGCTCTCTCCCCTGCTGTTGTGGGGCTTGGCGGCCCTGGGCGCGCCTTTGTTGCTGCATGTGCTGCGACAGGCTCCCCGGCGGCGCTACGCATTCCCCAGCCTTTTTCTGCTGCAAAAGGTGCAAAAGAAATATCGCCGCCGCATGGTGCTCATGGAGCTGCTCCTGCTGCTGTTGCGCCTGTTGCTGGTGGCGGTGGTGGTGCTGGCCTTTGCCGGGCCGCGCCTGAAAGAAAAACTGTTTGGCCCCACCCTGGCCAATGTGCTGGTGGTGTTTTATGACGACACCGCCAGCATGGCGCGGGTGCGGGGCGGGGCCACGCTGTTTGAGGCCGCCCGCCAGCGCATTCGCTCGGTGCTGGCCCAGGCCCCGGTTGACACCCGCGTGGTGCTGGTGAGCGTCACGGGTCAGGTGTTGAGAGCCGAGCACCCCAAAAGCGCCCTTTCAGCCACCGGCGCACTGGCGGTGAGTCACGGCCCCGCCCGCTGGAACAAAACCCTGCCGGTCATCCGCGCCGCCCTCGAAAAAAAAGGAGGTCGCCTGCTGCTGGTGGGTGATTTTCAAGCGGCCACCTGGGGGGCGCAGCGCCTGCCCGCCTTGCCCCGTGTGAAGGTGATGGCCGCGCCGGTGGGCGAAGACATTCCTGTGGGGGTGGTGCTGCGCGAGGTCTCGACCAGGGGCCGGGCTGCTGCGGGTTCGGCCATGGATCTCGCCGTCTCGTTGCAGGCCGTGGGCGCGCCCACGGGCGCGGCGGTGCGGGTGCGGGCAGAGCTGGAAGGCGACGGTGAAACCACCGCCGCAGCCAACGCCGCCACCGGGCCGCAGCAGGTGCGTCTGCGTCTTACGCCCCACACCCAGGGGGCGTTTGGTGTGCGGGTGAGCGCGGCGGCGGGGGGCGAGGCTGCTGTGGCCTATGGCGTGGCGGGGGTGGTGGGCACGGGCCGGGTGCTGGTGGCCGCCCCCGAAGACAGCCCGGTGCGGCTGGTGTTCGGTGCGCTTTTGAGCGCCACCGGCGAGCCGCCCGTGGTGGTGCGGCCCCAGGACATTGGCGGCGCACCTTTGGAACAGTTCACCGGTTTTGTGCTGGCGGGGGCGGCCCCTGCGTTGTTGGCGCAGCAGGCCACACTGATGCAGCGGATCGAAAAAGGCGCGTCGGTGCTGAGTTTTCCAGAGGCTTCGCCGGGCTTGGCCAAAACCTTTCGCCTGCTCACGCCCCAGGGGGTGGCGGCAGAAACAGCCGGGGCGGGAACCAGCAGTTTCTGGACTTTGCGGGGTGAACCGGCCATGGCGGACTTCACCGGCCCCATGGCGGGCAACTGGCCGGGGGTGAAGGTGTTCCGCGCCATGGCGCTGGCGGCAGGTGTTAACGACCGCGTGCTGGCCCGTTTCAGCAACGGCAAACCGGCGCTGATCAGTCACCGGCCCGGCGTGGGCAGCGGCCACTGGGTGAGCGTGGCCGCGCCGCTTTCGCCTGAGGACAGCGACCTGGCCTACATGCCCGCCTTCGCCCCCATGGCCCTGCGCCTGCTGCAACCGGCCCTCACCAGCCAGAACCACCGGCGGGTGTTCACGGGCCAGGCCATCACGCTGCCGGGCGGGCCCTACACCCCTGGCTCGGTGGCCATGCGCGAGGTGTTCAGCGGCGAAACCGCCCACTGGCAGGTGGACAGCGCCGGACGGGTTTATGGTTTTCCGCCCCCCGGTGTGTGGCGGATGCAGGAGGGCGACGCCCTGGTGGCCGTGAGTCTCTCGCCCGAAGAACAGGACCCTCGCGCTCTGGACAACGCCGCGCTGGGGGCGCTTGCGCCGGGTCTGGAAGTGCTGCGCCACAGGGCGCTGTGGCAAAACGGCGTGGTGCGCCACAGCGACCCGTTATTGCTGGCGCGTGTGCTGACAGTGTTGGCGGTGGTGCTGGTGGTGGCCGAGGCCGCCTTTGCGGGCAGCCGCCGCATGACCGAAGCGCCGGGGATGTAGCCGGAAGTTGGAAGTCGGAAGTAGGAAGCTGAAGTCTGGAAGTGGGTGAGAGAAAAAAGACCACCCGCGCCCCAGCCGTCATTCCCGTGTTTCCTCCGCTGCATTCCCGCGAAAGCGGCAGTCCAGTTGAAACAAAAACCGCTCCCTGTTCCTTCTCCCGTCGCAGATGGAAGAAGGTGGCGGCGAAGCCGCCGGTTGAGGGCAATCAAAAAAAGACAAAAAACCTTATTTGGCTTTTGTTTTGCCTTGGCACTGTTGTGCCGCCTTTGCCCCCTCTCCCCTTTATGGGGAGAGGGTTGGGGTAATGGGCGCGGGATGGTCTTTTGGGAATGCGGCAGCATATTGATGCTGCCGGGCGCGCCCAGCGGCACGATAGTGCCGGGGTTTATTCAAAGGCAAAAAAACCACTGCTTTTTGATTTTTTGCTTATGTTTTGCCCCTCACCCGGCCTTCGGCCACCCTCTCCCCATAAAGGGGAGAGAGAACGATGGTCCATTTCCTGGGAGCCAACAAGGGGAATCGCGCTTCTTGCTGTCGGCGGCGTGTTCGCCTTTGCCCCCTCTCCCCTTTATGGGGAGAGGGCTGGGGTGAGGGGCTAAGCAAGGAAACAAAAAACCGATTAATGATTTTGATTTTTTTAAACAAACCCCTCACCCGGCCTTCGGCCACCCTCTCCCCATAAAGGGGAGAGGGAACGATGGTCCATTTCTTGGGAGCCAACACCGGGGAATCGCCCTTCTTGCTGTCGGCATCGTGCCGCCAGCAGCCGGGCAGCCTTCGGCGCTCTCGCAACATACTGTTGCTCGGTCCTTTGGACCCGCGCCTTCGGTTCGATTCCCCTTCCGCATGGAAGCCCATGTCGGCTGAAAGGCAAAAAGTTACGTTTCCTTGAGCCAGGAAGGGGAATCGAACCCCTGACCTACGCATTACGAGTGCGTCGCTCTACCGTCTGAGCTATCCTGGCGAACCCAACGAGTTTAACCCGTTGCACGGCTCCGCAAAAGCAGCCTTTTGGGCGCGGTGCAGATGGCGCTACTCCGCCGTGCGGGCGATGTTTCTGCCTGCCTGCAAAATCGCTTTTTCCACCACCGGAAAACTCAGCAGCTCTGGCAGCACAATCGCCCCCTGAGAAAGTTCGGGCGGAAAAACCAGATAAAGCGGCACCGCGCTACGGCCATAACGGGCCATCATGCGGGTGATGTTTTCGGGCTGGTGGGTCCAGTCCGCCACCAGCAGCTCCACGTTTTCTTTTTTGGTGAGGGCATAAAATCCCCCCCGGTTCAGCACCCGCGCCTTGTTGGCCTTGCAGGTGAGGCACCAGTCCGCCGTGACATCCACAAACACCACGCGCCCCTGCTGGCGCAGTTGCGTGAGCAGCTTTTCTGAAAAAGGCCGCCAGGCGCTCTCCTCCACCAGTTGGGCCGCCGGGCTGATGGCCTTGGGATTGGGGCGCTCCACCACCGTCCACAGGCCTGCCGCCAGCAGCAGACCCGCCACCGCCCCGCGCCACATCAGGCGCGTGCCGCCGCCCGCCTCGCTGCCCAGTCCCCAGCACCC
>CAYJOG010000239.1:2581-5109 GCA_964371695.1 uncultured bacterium | reverse complement strand
AAGGATTTTTGCCTATGCTTTACTGGACTGCCGCTTTCGCGGGAATGACGGCAGCTTTCGGTGCGGAACAAGTCTTGCGGCCGCAGCAAAAACCTGTCCGTGCCAATTGTGGTTATATTTGCCGTCGCGCACCGCGCAGACACTTCTCAGGAGCATCCATTGAACGACCCCCGATTTTTGCGCGACACCGACTGGCTCAAGGCGCTTGCCGCCGCCCGCCCCGGCCTGACCGACCTGGAGAAAATCGCCCACCTGAATGAAGACTGGCGCAGGGGCAAAACCGCGCTGGATGAAAAACTCGCCGAAAAGAAAAAACTCAGCGGCCAGTTTGGCGCGGCCAGCAAGGCGGGAGAGGAAGCCCTGGCGGCGCTGAAAACGCAGATTCAGCAGGCAGACACAGACATCGAAAAACTGGAACACGAACTGCCCCTGCTGGAGGCAGAGTGGACCAGCCAGTGGATGAATGTGCCCCACCTGCCCGATGAAACCGTGCCCCGTGGCGCAGGCGAGCAGGACAACGTGACGGTGCGCAGGTGGGGCGCGCCGCCCGCCATGCCCCACGCCCAGCCCCACTGGGAAATCGCCACGCGCCTGGGCCTGATTGATTTTGAGCGGGGGGTGAAAACCAGCGGCAGCGGTTTTGTGGTGTTCACCGGCTTGGGGGCGCGTCTGGTGCGGGCGCTGATGAACTTCATGCTGGACCTGCACCTCACCCACCACGGCTACACCGAGGTGTGGACCCCCGCCCTGGTGCTGGAACACAGCATGACCGGCACGGGCCAGTTGCCCAAGTTTGCCGAGGACATGTACCGCCTGGGCGAAGACGCGCTCTATCTCATCCCCACCGCCGAGGTGCCCATCACCAACCTGCACCGCGAAGAAATCCTGGACGAAGCCAGCCTGCCCATCGCCTATTGCGGCTACACGCCGTGTTTCCGCCGCGAGGCCGGCGCGGCGGGGCGCGACACGCGGGGCATCATTCGCCTGCACCAGTTCGACAAGGTGGAGCTGGTGCATTTTGTGAAACCAGAGGACGGCGCGGCCACGCTGGAGGCCCTCACCGGCCACGCCGAGGCGGTGCTGCGGGCGCTGGAACTGCCCTATCGCGTGCTTGCGTTGTGTACCGGCGACCTGGGATTCGCCAGCGCCAAAACCTATGACCTGGAGGTGTGGTTTCCCAGCCAGGACACCTACCGGGAAATCAGCAGTTGCAGTTGGTTCAAAGACTTCCAGAGCCGCCGCCTGCTGTGCCGTTACAAAGGGCCGAACGACAAAAAGCCCACGCTGGTACACACGCTGAACGGCAGCGGCGTGGCCATTGGCCGGTGTTTCGCCGCGCTCCTGGAAAACGGCCTGCAAGCGGACGGCAGCGTGGTGCTGCCCGCCGCGCTCACGCCCTATATGGGCGGCATCGGTGTGCTGAAAGCCTGAGTCACTCCGTGTGAAACACCATGGTGTCCACGGCATGAATGGGGGCGTCGGCACCGCGCATGAGGTCGCCCAAAGCGTTGTAAACCGCGCGCTGGCGGTTGAGCATCGACATGCCCTCAAACACCGGGCTGCTCACCTCGATGGCGAAATGCCCCCCCTGGCTCACCACGCGGGCCTTGCAGTTTTCAATGCCCTGTTCCAGCAGGTTGGTCACGTGCTGGTTGATGTCTCCCTCAAAGCGGCTGGCGTGGTGTCCCATGGCTTGCATTGTAAAACGTTGTCGTCATTTGAAAACAGAAGGCGGATGTTGGACGCGAACCGGTAAGTGTGCGTCTGGTTTGGGTGTGGGGTGGGAGAAAAGAGATGAAACATCGTTACCCTCTCCCCTTTACGGGGAGAGGGTGATGCGAAGCATCGGGTGAGGGGTTCAATATGGACAAAAAATCTAAACAGAATTTTGGTTTTTTGCTTTTGAATAAACCCCTCACCCGGTTCCTGCCTGCGCTGCGCTACGGCAGAAACCACCCTCTCCCCGTAAAGGGGAGAGGGTAAAGATGGGGGCTTGGGCAAAAGTCAGCGACCATGGGTGGGGACGCCCGCCGTCATTCCCGCGAAAGCGGGAATCCAGTCCAATATAAAAAACACCACCAGCCCCAAGCTGGCCTTTTGGCCCCACCCTGCACAATCCACCGGATGGACTTATAATAATCAGTCCATCTCAAAACAGAGGTGGCTGACAGGAATCACCCCTTGGACCCCTCCAAAGACCCTCAACAGGATCGCAACGACCGCGACGAGCGCCCCCCACCGGGGCGTCCGTGGCTGGTGCTGGTGCTGCTCTCTCTGGTGGGGGTGCTGGTGCTCAGCACACTTTTCACCGAAACCCGTAAACAAAAGACCTATTCCGAGTTCATGTCGCTGATGCAAAAAAACCGCGTGAGCGAAGTGGTGATTTTTGAACACCGCAAGGAAATCGAGGTGACCACCCGCTCACCCCGCGAGGTTTACCGCGTCAACCTCAGCCCTGAAGAAATCCGCCCCCTGGCCCAGGAACTGCGGCGCAAAAAGGTGGCCTTCAGTTTTGGCCAGCCCAGTTC
>CAYJOG010000239.1:0-2571 GCA_964371695.1 uncultured bacterium | reverse complement strand
GACCTTGCTGCATTTATTAGGGGGGCTAGATCGGCCCAGTTCCGGTGAAATCCTCGGCGGCAATCTGCTGGTGTTCCTGCCCTTTGTGCTTTTGGCGGGCGTGCTGATATTCATGATGCGTCAGGCGGGCAACAGCGCGGGCAGTCAGGTGTTCAGCTTTGGCAAGTCGCGTGCGCGCCGCCTGGGCGAAACCAGCAAAATCACCTTCAAGGACGTAGCGGGCGTGGAAGAAGCCAAAGAGGAAATGGCCGAGGTGGTGGATTTTCTCAAAGACCCCGGCAAGTTCAGCGAAATGGGGGCCAAGATTCCCCGTGGCATTTTGCTGGTGGGGCCGCCGGGCAGCGGCAAAACCCTGTTGGCCAAGGCCATTGCGGGCGAGGCGGGTGTGCCGTTCTTTTTCATGAGTGGCTCTGATTTTGTAGAGATGTTTGTGGGTGTGGGGGCCAGCCGCGTGCGGGACCTGTTCAGTCAGGCCAAGCGCAACGCCCCCTGCCTCGTGTTCATTGATGAAATTGACGCCGTGGGCCGCCAGCGTGGCGCGGGCCTGGGGGGCGGCCACGACGAACGCGAACAGACCCTCAACCAGTTGCTGGTGGAGATGGACGGCTTTGAACCCAACAGCGGCGTGATTCTGCTGGCGGCCACCAACCGGCCCGACGTGCTGGACCCGGCCCTGCAGCGCCCCGGCCGTTTTGACCGCAATATCGTGGTGGACAACCCCGACGCCAGGGGGCGCGAGGACATCCTGCGCATTCATGTGCGCGACAAGCCCATTGGCCCCGACGTGGACCTGAACAAAATCGCCCGCCGGGCCGTGGGTTTCAGCGGTGCGGACTTGGCCAACGTGTGCAACGAAGCGGCCATTCTGGCGGTGCGCCGGAGCCGCAAAACCATCACCATGGACGACTTCAACGAAGCCATGGAGCGCAGCTACATGGGGCCGCAGCGCAAAAGCCGCATGATGAAGCGCGAAGAGCGTTACATGACCGCCATTCACGAAGGCGGCCACGCCCTGGCGGCGCGGTTTACGTCAGAGGCCATGGACGTACACAAGATCACCATCCTGCCCCGGGGCCGGGCGCTGGGCGTGACCATGCTGCTGCCCGCCGAAGACCAGTTTTCAAAAACCCGCAAGGAACTGCTCGCAGACATTGTGGTGTCGCTGGGGGGGTTGGTGGCCGAACAGCAGGTGTTCAGCGACATCACCACCGGCGCGGCGGGGGGCGATCTCAAGCAGATCACCGCCATGGCGCGGGCCATGGTGATGGAATATGGCATGAGCCAGGAGCTTGGCCCCATCTCTTATGGACACAAACACGCCATGATTTTTTTAGGGCGCGACATGAGCGAGGAGCGCAACTACAGCGAGGCGATTGCCGAGAAAATCGACCTGGAGGTGCAGCATCTGGTGGCCACCTGCAGGGCGCGGTGTGAGGACATCCTCACCCGCAACCGCGACGTGCTGCTGGCGCTGGCTGACCTGCTGATGGAAGAAGAAACCGTTTCTGGCGATGAGCTGGACACGCTGATTGAAGACATCAACGGCGAGCCGCCCCCCACCAAAACCCACCGCAAGGACGTGGCCGAACTGATGCGGGCGAAATCCCGGCGCAAACACGCCCAGGAGCCGCGCAACGGTGGCGGGCCGGGCCGGGGGTTGGAAAACACCCAGGCGGGCTTGGTGAACGAAGACGACATGCTGTTCCCCCACGCCCCCACACCTGCACCACCTGCCCCCGTGCCGGAGCCAGAAGAAGCCCTCGCGCCCGCCCTGTCTCTGCCGCAGTCGGTGAAAAGCAACGCTGCGGCACAGTCGCCCGTTCCCCCGCCAGCGGCACAGGCTGCCCCGCCGCCGGAACCCGCCCCTGCCCCTGTGGCGGTGGCCCCCGCACCCAGCCTGTTGTCGGTCAATCCGCACCTGCTGCCGGGTTTTTCAGAGAACCTCAAGGACATCAAGTCGCGCATTCAAGAGAAACTGGCCACGCAGGACGCCGAGGTGCTGCGCCTGCTGCGGGCGCTCACCCAGATGAAAGAAGCCAACGACTATGACAGCGCCCGCGAGATGATCCGCCAGATGGGCGAAACCGCCAAGGGCGACCTGGACATCTACCTGCACATGGAACTGGGCGAGGTGTATCTGGCGCAGGAAAAAGTGGCCGACGCGGTGAAGGAATACATGCGGGTGCTGATGCTGGGGGCCGTGAAACTGGGCCAGCAGAGCGAGCGGGTCATCATCAGTTTTGTGCGTTACCTCAAGATCGTGGACTCGGTCATCAGCAAAAACGGTGTGCGCCTGGGCGAACTGGCCCACCACCCCGATCTGGTCAAAGAAACCAACGCCCTGTATGAAGAATGGGAACACCGGGTGGGATATCCCAAGGGATAAACGGCTCCCGCAGCTTCAGGCGACAGAGGTGAGAAAAGGGTGGGGTGTTTTGATGGCACGGACAGCCCTGTCCGTGCATCAAACAAAAACCCCTGTTTCGCGCCCATTTTTGGGAGTAGGCGCGGTGTCGCTAGTGTCCTGTCCCATAAATAACTGAGCAAAGTTTTTCAAGTTTTGCCATGATG
>CAYJOG010000238.1:0-5112 GCA_964371695.1 uncultured bacterium | reverse complement strand
CTTTGACGGTGAGGAAACCGCACCCACCGTGCTGCCCGCCCGCATTCCCAACCTGCTCATGAACGGCTCTGGCGGCATCGCCGTGGGCATGGCCACCAACATTCCCCCCCACAACCTGCGGGAACTGGTGGACGCCTGTCTGCTGGTGGTGGAAAAAATGGAGGTTGGCTCTGACAACACGGTGAGTTATGACGGCGTGACGCTGGAAGAGTTGATGAAAAAAGTGCGGGGGCCGGATTTCCCCACCGGCGGCATCATTCTGGGCAAAGAGGGCATTCGTCAGGCCTACACCACGGGCCGGGGCAAGGTGCTGGTGCGGGGTGTGGCCGAAATCGAAGAGGG
The DNA here is from genome assembly GCA_964371695.1 of uncultured bacterium. Lineage (GTDB taxonomy): Bacteria > CAYJOG01 > CAYJOG01 > CAYJOG01 > CAYJOG01 > CAYJOG01. The sequence continues at coordinate 4,770 of CAYJOG010000238.1, read as the reverse complement.
CAAGAGCGGCAAGTATCGCATCGTGATCACCGAGGTGCCTTATCAGGTGAACAAGGCCGCCATGATCGAGCGCATGGCCGAACTGGTGCGCGAGAAAAAGCTCGATGGCATCACCGACATCCGCGACGAATCCAACCGCGAGGGCATGCGCGTGGTGATCGAGCTGCGCCGCGACGCCCACCCCCAGGTGGTGCTCAACAAAATCTACAAAATGACCTCGCTGCAGAACACCTTCGGCATCATCAACCTGGCGCTCGTCAAGGGCCAGCCCCGCGAGCTGTCGCTCAAGGAAATGCTCACGCATTATCTGGACCACCGCCGCGTGGTGTTGCGCCGCCGCACCGAGCATGAACTGCGGAAGGCCCAGGAGCGGGCACACATTCTGGAAGGTCTGCTCATCGCCCTGCAGGACATTGACGGCGTGATCGCCCTCATCAAGGCCAGCCGCGATGCTGATCAGGCCCGCACGGGCCTGATGGAGAAATACAAACTGAGCGAGATTCAGGCCAGTGCGATTCTCGAAATGCGCTTGTCCCGCCTCACGGCGCTGGAAACCAAAAAACTGCAAGAGGAATACGCCGAGCTGCAAAAACGCATCGCCGAACTTCAGGCCATTCTGGCCGACGAACGCAAGATTCTGGAACTCATCCGCGAAGACCTCACCGACGTGCGGGAAAAATACGGCGACGCCCGGCGCACGCGCATTCAGGGCGAACTGGGTGAGTTTGACGAAGAAGACCTGATTCAGGAAGAAGAAGTGGTGGTCACGGTCACCCAATCGGGTTACATCAAGCGCACGCCGCTCAGCACTTACCGCAGCCAGCACCGGGGCGGCAAGGGCATCAAGGGCCTCACCACCCGGGGCGAAGACGTGGTGAATCACCTGTGCGTGAGCAACACCCATCACTTTTTGCTCTTCTTCACCAACAAGGGCAAGTGTTACCGCATCAAGACCCACGAAGTGCCCGTGGGCAGCCGCATCGCCAAGGGCATCGCAGCGGTGAACGTGCTGAAGATGGACTCTGAAGAAACCATCCAGGCCATCATTCCTCTCAAAGACTTTGACGAAGCCCAGGGCAAGTTCCTGCTCATGGCAACCACCCACGGCATGGTGAAGAAAACCGCGCTTTCGGAATACAACAGCCGCATCAGCATGGGGCTGATCGCCATGCGTCTGAAAGACGGAGACGACCTGTGCGCCGTGGCCCAGATGGAAAAGGACAACGATGTGATTCTCGCCACCCGCGATGGCCTCAGCATCCGGTTCTCCAGTGAGCAGGCCCGCCCCCTCAGCCGAGACACCCAGGGCGTGAGCGGCATTGACCTGCGGGCCGGGGACATGGTGATCGGCATGGCGCTGGTGAACGACGACCTTTCGCTGCTGGTGGTGAGCAACCGGGGCATGGGCAAACTCACGCGCTTTACGGAATATCGCCGCCAGAACCGGGGCGGCAAGGGCCTCATCACCATGAAGACCACCCCCAAGGTGGGCAAGGTGCTGGGCATCGCCCTGGCCGAGAAAGAAGACGAGCTGATCATCATCACCAAAAACGGCATCCTCAACCGCCAGAAGCTCAAGGACATCCGCAACATCGGCCGCAACACCCAGGGCGTGAAACTCATCAACCTGGGCGAAGGCGACGAGGTGATGGCCATTGACGTGACGCCCCCCGAAGAAGACGACACGGAGGGCGGCTAGGCAAGTTAAAACCTCACCGCAAGCAGATCGGCCTGTTTGGAGACGTATAAAAGGAGAAAGAGAAATCCTCTCCCGTTGCTGTCAGTAACCTGTAGCCCCGGCGTCTCGCCGGGAGAATAAAAACCGCCGCAGGCGGCGCAATACAGAAGTTTTTCAGTGAAGTGGGGGAAGACAAAAAGGTGCGCGCCTCCGGCGCGGCCAATACTCCCGGCGAGACGCCGGGGCTACTTAAAAAAACCCTGTAATCCTTCAGCTTTTTTTAAACCTGACAGAAATGGCCGCTCACCGGCAACAGCGCGCCGGGTGAGGGAAATAATCCGGAAACAAAACAAGATTGCGCGAGTGCAGACTTCCATTGACCTCTCACATCCCCCCCAAAAACTGCCCCGACGCCCCCCACACGCGGGGGTGTCTGCTGCTGCACCGCCTGGGCATTGATACCCATCAGGAGCCGGTGCTGTATCTGCGCGAAGACAGCGCCGTGGCCCGCAGCGAGGGGTTTGAAAGCATGAACCGGGTGGAGGTGACCACGGCCAAAAAACACATCGTGGCCACGCTCAATCTGGTGAGGGGCGACCTGCTGGGCCAGCATCAGGCGGGCCTGAGCGAAGCCGCGTGGCGGTTGCTGGACGCCCACGAGGGCGAACCTGCCCGCTTTGCCCACCCGGCGCCGCTGGATTCACTGAAGTATGTGCGGGCCAAGGTGTTTGGCCGCGTGCTGGAACAGGCCGACTTTGAAGCCATCATCAATGACGTGGTGGCGGGCCATTACGCCGACGTACACCTGGCGGCTTTTATTGCTGCCTGCGGGGGCAATCGCCTGAGCGCCACCGAAATGGCGGGGCTGACCCACGCCATGGTGCAGGCGGGTCAGCGGCTGCACTGGCCCGGCGCGGTGGTGGCCGACAAACACTGCGTGGGGGGCATTCCCGGCAACCGCACCACACCCATCGTGGTGGCCCTGCTCACCTGCCACGGCCTGCTCATGCCCAAAACCTCGTCACGGGCCATCACCTCGGCCTCTGGCACGGCAGACACCATGGAAACCCTCACCCGCGTGTCGCTGAGCATGGACGAAATGCGCCGCGTGGTGGAGCAGGAGGGTGGCTGTCTGGCCTGGGGCGCGGCTGCCAGCCTTTCGCCCGCCGATGACATTCTCATCCGCGTGGAGCGCGCCCTGGACCTGGACAGCGAAGGCCAACTGGTGGCCTCGGTGCTGAGCAAAAAAATCGCCGCCGGTTCCACCCACGTGTTGCTGGATATTCCCGTGGGCCCCACCGCCAAGGTGCGCAGCGAAGACAACGCCCGCCTGCTCGAAGAAAATCTCTCTATCGTGGCCAGCCACTTTGGCCTGAAACTGAAAGTGGTGCTCACCGACGGCAACGCGCCGGTGGGCAGCGGCATTGGCCCGGCGCTGGAGGCCCGCGATGTGCTGGCGGTGCTCACGGGCCACCCCCAGGCCAATGCCGAGCTGAGGCGGCGGGCGCTGTTTTTGAGCGGCCAGTTGCTGGAGATGTGCGGCAAGGCGAAGGAAGGCCAGGGAGAGGCCATGGCCAGCAAAACCCTGGAAAGCGGCGCGGGATGGGAGAAGTTTCAGGCCATCTGCCGGGCCCAGGGCGGGCTGTTCGAGCCGCCCATCGCGCCGCTGCGCCACGATATAAAAAGCGCGGGCTCTGGCGTGATCACCGCCATGGACAACCGCAAACTGGCCAAGGTGGCGCGACTGGCGGGCGCGCCAGAGGCAAAGGCCGCTGGCGTGGAGCTGCACGTGGGCCTGGGCCAGCAGGTGCAGAAAGGCGACATCCTTTTTACCCTGCACGCCGAAACCGAAGGCGAAATGGAATACGCCCTTCAGTTCCTCACCGACCACAACAGCCTGATGGCGATTGAATAACGACTGACGATCACGCCACCTTCAGTGTGAGCAGCGTCATGAGGTATTCCTGCTGGGGAGGGTGCAGCAGGGGCAGGGTGTCCACCAGTTCTTCGCGGCTGTTCTTGAGCAGGTGGGCCAGCGTGAGCCAACGGGCCTGACTGATGGGCTGGCGCAGGAGGGCGCTTTCTCCCTCCACCAGAAAATCCAGCAGGTCCTCCAGGCGGCGGGCCAGGCGGCGGGTGCCCAGGCTGTGGCTGACGGTTTTCTTCTTGGACATGCCCATAACATCCGCCCCGGGGCCAGGGAATTGCCGGTTTGGCGGCTTTTGGCGGGCCGCCGCCGCCGCTTGCCAACTTCCGGCCTTTTGGTTGGCCTGCTCATGACATAATATGCGACACTGCCAACCCCTGGCCAACCGCCGTGTTCAAGGATTATTTGCGAGAACTTCAGAAAGTGGACCTCCTCAGTAAAGAGGAGGAGAAGGAACTGTGGCGGCGTTTCAAACAACAGGGCGACCTGGCCGCCAGGGCCAAAATCATCAGCAGTTACCAGCCGCTGGTGTTCAAGATCGTGGCCGAAATGCACCCCCGTCAGGCCATCATCATGGACATGATTCAGGAGGGCACCCTGGGGCTGATTGACGCCGTGGAGCGGTTTGACCCTGGGCGTTCGTACATGTTCAGCACCTACGCGCCCTTTCGCATCCGGGGCACAGTCATCAACTACATCGAGCGCGAAAAACTCAAGGGCGCGCGGGTGGATTACGACGACGACCTGCTCAAGGTGATTCGGGTGGGGCCAGAAGACGAAGACCGCTTCGCCAGCGACCTGGCCACCAGCGACCGATTTGAAAAACTCGTGGAGTGCGTGGGCCGCCTCCCTGACAAAGAACGCCGTGTGATGGAGGCCCTTTTTCTGCACGACAAACCCTCGGAGTATCTGCTCAACGAAATGCAGATCAGCCCCAGTTATCTGAGCCGCCTCAAGAAAAAAGCCGTGCGCCGCCTGCGGGCCATGATGGCCAAAGGGGCGAAATAGGGTTGGCGCGATCCGGCGCCATTCCCTCTTCCTCACGGCAACTGGATTTTTGATTTGGGGGGTGCGGGGCAGGGCCTGTCCAGCTTGCCGGTGGGCGGCAACACTTCCGGCCCCTGGGGGTGGGCCATCTGGGTGAAGAAACAGGCCACCTGACGCC
>CAYJOG010000237.1:0-5138 GCA_964371695.1 uncultured bacterium | reverse complement strand
GGCTGGGTGCCCCAATGGGCACCCAGAAAGACTCCGCTCGAACTGCCGGGAGTATTTGCCGCGCCAGAGGCGCGCACCTTTTTGTCTTTTTTCTTTCATTTCCCTAAAAGGCATCTGTTTTGCGCCGCCTGCAGCGGTTTTTTTTCTCCCGGCGAGACGCCGGGGCTACAGGTAACCTGACCGCAATGGCTCGCCACCGGTCGCCCTTTCTTTTTCCCCGCAGCCGCCGCCGCAAACCCCTCACGCTGGGGGGCCTGCTGCTGGCGGTGATCATCGCCCTGTTGCTGGGCCGCACGCCTTATCAGCGCCAGATTCCGCCCCCCAAATGGGACAATTCGCCACCCACCGAGACACCGTCATCCAGAGAGACGCCGCCGGAACAGGCCACGCCGGGCCAGTCCTTTTATTCCGAGGCAGCCTGGGTGATAGACGGCGACACCATCGCCCTCAAGGATGGCCGCCGTGTGCGCTATATCGGCGTGGACACACCCGAAAAACCCCGGGGGAATTATTCGGGGGAGTGTTTCTGCCAAGAGTCCACACAGGCCAACAAAAATTGGGTGATGGGCCGCACGGTGCGCCTGGAACCGGGCGAAGACCCCCGCGACCGTTATGGCCGCCTGCTGGCCTATGTGTGGATCACCGAAAACGGACAGGAAAAAATGGTGAACGAACTGTTGCTCAGCGGCGGATTTGCCACGCCCATGGCCATCGCCCCCAACACCCAATTTCAGGACAGGTTTGAGCAAATGGCTCTTGACGCCCGCGCAGGCGGCGCGGGACTGTGGGGGCAATGCCCCACGCGATAAAATACCCCCGCATGACGCGCTGGCGCACCCTGGCCACCTGGGGATTCTGGATGTGGGCCACACCGGCGGTGTTGCCGGTGTCGGGGTTCTATATCTTCATGCCGGTGTGGTGGGCGCTGGGGGCGGTGGCGCTGCTCGCCCAGTATTGGGCCAGACAGGAAACCCTGGGCCGACTGATGCCGGTGGACCTGCCCTGGGGCCGCGCCCTGGCCGCTGGCCCGGCGCTGCCGCTGTGGGCCGTGGTGCTCTGGGGACTGTTGAGCGGCCTGTTTTTTGCGATCATCAGCGGCGGGCTGCTGGTGCTGATTCAGTTTGCCATGGGGGGCTGGGCGGTGGCGGGGTGTCTGGCGGGCACGGCCCTGCTGGCGGTGTTGCTGTATTGGGGCGCGCTGCAAACCGAGCGGGGGTTTGCCCTGCCCCCGGCCTGGAAGGTGGCGCTGCCGCTGATTCTGTTCTGGATGCTGCGCACGCAGTTTGGCGGCCAGACCCACCCCAACGCCTTCACCGGCTGGATCATGTGCCTGCTGCTGTGGTTCGCCGGTTCACGCCTGCGGGTGCCGCCCGCGCTGGTGTTCGCCGCCGTCATCAACACCGCCCTGCCCGCCCTGTTGGTGGAATGGTATGTGGCCCCCATGAACCGGCAGGTGGCGCGGGTGGCCGCCCACCCCCAGGTGCGGCTGGTGCGCCACGACCCGGAGCTGGACTTCCGCTGGCTGCAACAGGGCTGCCGCCCCGGTGAATACTGGATGGGCACCCGCAGCATGACGGGCCTCTCCCAGAACAAAACCACGCTGCAACACAACAACAAGGGTTATCTGCCCATCGGCTCCACCGCCGACAACGGCGTGGTGGACTGCGCCATGCATCTGGTGCTGGTGGGCGATTTCAACAAGGGCGGCCAGTTGTATGTGCTGGACGAACGCACCCGGAAAATCCTCAGCCACAGCCGCCTGCGCACACTGGTTTCCAGCGGCCTCACGGGGCTGATTTATCACCCCGGTCTGGCCTGGATCATCGCCGGTTATGAAAGCAACCGCCTGATGGTGTGGCTGGATGTGCGCAACCCCCAAAAGCCCGTTCAGCACGACCTCCCGCTTCACGGCTCACACATGGCGTTCTGCCGCTCGGCCACGCGCCCCTGTTTTTATTCCACGGTGCAAACGGGCGAGGTGCGCAAACACTTCGGCAAAAATTTCAGCCAGGTCATAGAGGTGAAGCGCCGGGGGCGAAGTCTTGCGCCGGACGTGTTGCTGGATGAAGACAAAAACCTGCTTTATGTCTCGGACGTCATCACCGGGCGCATCGAGATTTTTTCTGCCAGCACGCTCAAGGCGGTCAAGACGCTCTACTTCCCGCCGGGCATACGGTTCATGGTGAAGTGGCCCGCCGACGGCAAAATCTGGGGGGCGAATTATATGGATGGCTGGTTGTATGCGTTCGACGAAACAGGCCAGCGCCGCCCCGTGATTTTTGTGGGCCGCAAAGCCCGCTGGCTGAACCTGTCGCCAGACGGCAAAACCCTGCTGTGGTGCGCCGCCTCGGCCTGTTTCACCTATCGGCCCGGCGGCAACCCGCGATAGCAGGGTGTTTCATCTGGAAAGAGCTAAGGAGCAGGTGCGGTGTCCATTGCTGTCAGGTTTACCTGAGTAGCGGCAACGCCCCCGTCGCCGCGAAGAGCAAAAACCCCTGATTTCGTCCAGCCTTTTGCGCGACGGGGGCGTCGCGCCTACTCCTGTAAAGGGCATAAAACCTGGGTTTCTTACCAAAAGTTAGCAGCGATGTCCCCATCGCTGCTACTCATTCTAAGTCGAATGAACCACTACGCTTTCTTGGTCCCCTTGGAGATCAGACCCGCCAGCATGTCCAGTTGCCACAGCAGTGATTCACCCACCACTTCCTGGTGAAACACCACGTCTTCTTCTACAAACCGGCGGATCTGGTTGAGCATTTCGAGGGGGTCGGTTTCTGCCCCGGCGGACGCAGAGGAGGATGGGCCAGGGGCGGGTGAGGTCGGCTGGCCAGCCAGTTGGGCCGGTGTGGGAAAAGGCTTGGCCCCAGTCTGTTTTCTGGCAGACGCAGCAGCGGACGCCGGTTTGTCGCCAGGGGGCTGCAAAGACGCATAAAAGTTGGGTTGACCCACAATCTGCATGTTCTCTTAACTTTTCGACCTATTTTCCCCCTTGTTTCAGGGCATTTTTGTGACGATTCACACAATTTGAGAAATCCCTGAAATTGGCGCCGGCCGGGTTTCTCAGGGCTTCATAGGCCACCGGGCCAAGCACAGGGGGGCGGGTGTAATCGCGGTTTTCCGGCACGTCCCGCCAGGGCTCGCCCCGCAGCGACACCGCCAGCCAGTCTCCGGCAAACGTGAGGCGTTGCAGGTGAATGTTCTGGCTGGCGTAAACCTGTTTGAGCTGGCGATAAAGCCGCCCAAGCCCCCGCGTGTAATAAAGCTGAATGGGCTGGGCAGGGGGGGTGCTGAGCAGCGGGAACCCCAGGGGGCCCTGCCTGAAAAGGTCGGCGTGATAGGTGGAATACTCCAGCAAACAGGCCGGGGGGTCTGTTTTTTGCGTGTCCTGATATAACCCGAAGGCAAAAAAACAGGCCGCCGAAAGGGCGTCGTGGTCCTGGTGGCCGCCTTCATAACCGGCACACCACACCACCTGGGGCCGGTGGGCCAACATCAGTTTCAGCAGCAGGCGGTGAAGGGGGGCCAGATGGTGGATAAGCGCGCCGTCGGGCTGATCCAGCCACAGGGCCGTGGCAGGATCCAGACCCAAAAGCGCCAGGGCGGCCCGGCTCTCGCTTTTGCGCACCGCCGCCGCCACACCCGCGCCGCTGTGCTCGCCGCTGGTGGCAAACACCGGAACAATTTTCACGCCTTTTGCGGCGGCAGACCGCAGCAGACCGGCCATGAACAGTTCGTCGTCGGGGTGCGGAAAAAGGGCCAGCCAGGTGTGGCCGGGGGCCATGGGCAGGGTACTCACTTCAATGGCCCGTACACTGGTCGGCGTTGGTTCCTTTGGGCAGGGGGCTGGGGGTCTGGCACGTCATGACCGAGCCGCTCGCCGTTTTGGTGAGCGTACACACGTCCAGCGCCGTGTCGGGCCACTCTGGCGAAAAAAACGAAAGCGTGAGTTGGTCGGACGTGGCCTCGGCCCGTTGTGCGCCGTAGTGGTCGGTGAGGCAAAAAAACTTTCCCGGCCCCGGGTTTTTCTGTTGGCAGCAGGGGTAAAAGTGGGTGCGCCCCCCTGCGCCGTTGACAAGGTGGGGAAACGGCCCGCCGGTCTGGCGTTCATAAACGTGGTTGTGACCAGTCAGCACCAGGTCCGCCCCCATGGCCTTGAAGGGCCACTGCATGTAGGGCGTGGGGGCGTGGCCTGAGGTGGTGAAAGGCGGGTGGTGGAACAGCACCACCTTCCAGGGGGCCTTGCTGTTTTTGAGCGACTGGGCCAGCCAGTTGCGCTGGTGTTTGAAGTACTGGTCGAAGTTTTTTTGCCCCCCCAGCACGGGCCAGTGGCTGTCGAGAAAGAAAAACTCCACCGGCCCGCGAGCCAGGCGATAGGTCACCTGGTTTTTCAGCGCCTTGAAAACCTTTTTGAAGGTGGCGTAACCCGTGCCGGGCACATAGTCGTGGTTGCCCACGGCGGGCCAGAAACGGTTTTTGGCCGGGTCCGGGTCCATCCAGTGTTTGTAGGGCACGAGATTGCGGGCATAACCACCGCTGTCGCCGATGGGGTAACTGTTGTCGCCGGTGGTGACAATGAAACTCGCACCCCAGGAATCCACCATGCTGGCCACGGCTTTTTCGCCGGGGCCGATGTCGCCGAAGTCACCGATCACGGCAAACTTCAGCGCTGGCGCCGGGGGCGGGGGTGCCGCAAAGGCAGTGGGGAATGAAGTGAGAAGCAGGCCGAATGTCCAAAGAACCCACGGCAACAAAAGGCAAAAACGGTTTTTCATGGTGGGGCAGTGTAGTCGATACGCTCAAAAACTTTTTGCTTGCATCTTTGCCAAAGGCTTGCTACACTCCCGGCACAGCAGTGTAATACCGAAGTGCTCCGACATGGGATTCCCCTGAGGGTAACGAGGGTTTACCTGGTTTTTTAGAAAGGAGGAAAAACCATGTTGGAAGGTACAGTAAAGTGGTTCAACGAAGCGAAAGGTTTCGGCTTCATCGAAGTCCCGGGCCAGAAAGACGTTTTCGTGCACTACAGCGCCATTGGTGGAGCGGGCTTTCGCACCCTTCAAGAGGGCGCGAAGGTGCGCTTTGAAGTGACAGACGGCCCCAAAGGCCCCCAGGCAGCGAACGTGGAACTCGTCTGATTC
>CAYJOG010000236.1:0-5143 GCA_964371695.1 uncultured bacterium | reverse complement strand
ACACACAGCAGTATTGGCCACCAGACAACAACTTTTCCGGCGAGAACTGCCCACCCGCGCCGGGCGACTGTGCCACCGACAATGCCAGCGCCTGTGACACGGGGAGTGGTTTTGACAGTGGGGATTGTGGTGGAAGCGACAGCGGCGGCGGCGACTGTGGCGGTGGGGACGGCGGCGGTGGGTGCGATTAGAGCATTTTCGAAAATGGCAGAGCTTAAGGAGTGGAAAGGTTTTTCACCTCTCCCCATTAAAGGGGAGAGGGGACGGGCACGGCTTTTTGCCGTGCCCAGTTGGGCGCTCCACCAATTCTGGAATTGCGCTAAGTCTGGTCTGCGCCAACACCGCCCGGTGATATTCTTCACCCATGGCCGCGCTCAGCCAGTCCGTTTCCGCCACGTCCGCCGCTGCGCTCAGCAGCGCCCGGCCCCTCACCGAAAAGGCTCCGCAAATGGCCACCCGGGCCGCGACCCAGGCGCAGGAGGCGCTGCCCTGGCTGAGTGAGCCGCTGTTTCACATCAAGGGCCTGGCGCTTACGCCGCTCAGTCTCATCACGTTTTTGGCGATTCTGGCGGGGGGGCTGTTTTTAAGTCTGCTGCTGCGCCGGGTGTTGCGGGCTGTGCTGCAACGCGCCCAGATGCAGCAAGGCCCCGCCCACAGCCTGCTCAAGCTCACGCACTATCTCATCGTGGTGCTCACGTTTTACACCGCCCTGGTGAGCACCGGCGTGAATCTCACGGCCTTTCACGCCATCGGCGGCGCGCTCATGGTGGGCATCGGTTTTGGCATGCAGAACATCGTGCAGAACTTCATCAGCGGTCTGATTCTGCTGATAGAACGGCCCGCCGCCGTGGGGGACATCATCCGTCTGGGCACATTGGAGGGCCGGGTGAAAGAGGTGCACACCCGCTGCACCGTGGTGAACACGCGGGACAACCTGGACGTGATCGTGCCCAACAGCGACCTGCTCACGGGCCAGCTCATCAACCTCACCTATCTGGGCAATCACGACACCTGCCACAACCTGAAAATCAACGTGGCCTTCAGCGCCAACCCCCAGCAGGTGCGCGACACGCTGCTCGTGGTGGCCCAGGCCCACGAAAAAGTGCTGGCCAAGCCGCCGCCGCAGGTGTTGTTTGAAGAGTTCGGCGAGAGCGCGTTTGTTTTTCGCCTGGGGGTGTGGGTGAGCGACCAGTGGACCTGGCCCCTGGTGCTGAGCGAGCTGCGCTTTGCCATCGAGAGCGCCTTTCGCCAGCAGGGCATTGACATTCCCTATCCCCAGCGGGTGGTTTATTCCGTGCCCGGCCTGCCGGGGGGCGGTGCAGAGGCCAAGTCAGGGGTGGAGGAATAAGCCGACTGGTGTTTACCGGGCTGGAACTATTGGTCATCCTGCATCAATTCAAACAGCCATTGTTGCAGCGCTTCGCGGTCTGGGGCAGACAACCTGCCAGATTTTTTCCTGACACGGTTTTTGGAGAGACTGGTGAAAACCGGCTTGATGAGCGAAGGTTCGATCAGGCCCGCTTCTTTCAGATTCAGGATTTCCATTTCAAACGGCCTGGGTTTGAGCAGGTTTTTTTTTGCTGGTGATGGCGGCGGTGATGAGGTCGTTCCGGGCCTGATTCACCGAACGTGCAGAGAGAACAACCAGCGGGCGGTCCTTTTCACCCGTGCCGTCCGTGAACGGGAACGCCGCCCAGATGACATCACCAAACAAAAAGTCCAAAGAGGCTCAATCCTTGGCCGGAACCGGCGTGTCGTCATTGGCCCAGACGCGGGAAAGGGAGTCCATGGACATGTGGGTGGCCGATTCCACCAATTCGGCTTCTTCAAGTTGGTCGTGCAGGTGGGCTTCCACCAGAGATTCCACGTCTTTCAGTCGGCTTTCCTCAAGGTGACGAAGCTGTTGCACAAGATGCTCAAGGCGCGACTGACGGGTTTGTTTTAACTGTGGCAGCGCCATGACTCTGTACAAATTGTAAGCCGACACCGCAAGGGAGACCAGCACTTCACGGCTTTTTGAACGGGCGCTGAAAACACACTGCTTTGCGGCGGGGCGGTTACAATGAAGCACATGTCCATTCTGTTGGCGCTCGACCAAGGCACCACCGGCAGCACGGCGCTGGTTCTGGACAACCAGTTGCGTGTGCTCGGCAAGGCCAACGTGCCTTTCAAACAACACTTTCCCAAACCCGGCTGGGTGGAGCACGAACCGGCGGACCTGCTGGGCAGCGTGCTCATGGCGGCCAAAAAAGCCCTGGCCCAGAGCGGCCGCAAGGTGGGCGACATCGCCGGCGTGGGCATCACCAACCAGCGCGAAACCGCCCTGCTCTTTACACCGGATGGCAAGGCCCTGGGCCGGGCCATTGTGTGGCAGGACAGGCGCACCTCGGCAGTGTGCGAAACCCTCAAGAAAAAACCCGGCCTGTCCGAAAAAGTGCGCCAGAAAACCGGCCTCACCGTGGACCCCTATTTCAGCGGCACCAAGTGGGGCTGGATGCTGAAGGAAGGCCGCGTGAAAAAGGGCCAGCAGGCTCTGGCGGGTACGGTGGAAAGTTATCTGATCTTTCAGCTCACCGGCGGCCTTGTCCACGCCACCGACGCCAGCAACGCCAGCCGCACCCTGCTCTATAACCTGCACACCGGCGGCTGGGACGACAGCCTGCGGGAACTGTTTGGCGTGGACCGTCGCGTGACCCTGCCCGAAATCCGCGACAACGCTGCGCCTTATGGCGTCATCAAAAGCGGTTTTCTCAAGGGCTTGCCCATATTGAGCGCCGTGGGAGACCAACAGGCCGCGCTTTATGGCCAGGGGGCGCACCAGCCCGGCATGGCCAAATGCACCTATGGCACCGGCAGTTTCACGCTGCTCAACACCGGCGCGACGGTGTCCGTGAGCCAGCACGGCCTGCTCAGCACCGTGGCGTGGCAATTGGGGGGAAAACGCACCTACGCGCTGGAGGGCAGCAGCTTCATCAGCGGCGCGGCGGTGCAGTGGCTGCGCGAACAGGCGGGGCTGATCGAGAACTACGCCGACACCGAAAAACTGGCCCGCAGCGTACCGGACACGGGGGGCGTGGTGTTTGTGCCCGCCCTGGCGGGCCTGGGTGCGCCCCACTGGAACCCTGAGGCGCGGGGGGCTTTTCTGGGCCTCACGCGGGGCAGCAGCCGGGCGCACATGGTGCGGGCGGTGTTGGAATCGCTGGCCTATCAGACGGTGGACGTGCTGGACGCCATGAGCGCCGACAGCGGCAAAAAACTCAAGGCGTTGCAGGTGGATGGCGGCGTCACGTCCAACAAATTCCTTATGCAGTTTCAGTCGGACATGCTGGGCGCGCCGGTGCGCGTGGCGGCCATGGCCGAGACCACCGCCCTGGGGGCCGCCCTGCTGGCGCGCCACACCCTGGGGTTGAGCGTGGCCCCCCCCGCCAAGGGGGCCGTCACCTATTCCCCCAAAATGAAAAAAGCCGAACGGGATGTTCTCAAAAAACAATGGCTTGCCGCCGTGAGGAGAGTGTTATGAAAAAATGGGGATTCATTTTTTTCGCTTTCATGCTGGGCGGTCAGGCCCTGGCCAGTTCACCGCCGACTTTTGAACAACTCAAGCTCACCACGCCCGACGGCGTCACGCTTTATGCCAGTTTTGCGGGCAAGGCTCCCTGCGCCCGTGGGGCGGTGCTGATACACATGCTGGGGCGCACGCGGGCCGACTGGGCGGGGTTTCAGCAACAGGCTTCGGCGGGGGGCGTCTGCACCCTGGCCTTTGACCTGCGGGGCCACGGCCAGAGCGTGAAGCACCAGGGCAAGCCCGATTTGGATTACAAATTCTTCCTCACCAAAGACTGGGAGATGGTGGCGCAGAACGACCTGCGCGCCGCCTTGGCGGCCCTGGGCAAGCGCTTGGCCAAAACCGCGCCGCCCCCGGCGGTGATGGGGGCGAGCATCGGCGGAAATCTGGCCATTCTGGGGGGCACACAACACCGGGTGTCGGGCGTGGCGGCGCTTTCGCCGGGTGAGGATTACAAGGGGGTGCGGCCCGCCGCCGCGCTGAACGGTCTGAAAACACCCCTGTTTCTTTCGGCCTCTGGCGAAGACAAAACCAGCCATGCGTCGGCCCTTGCCCTTGAAAAAGCCTTTCGAGGACAGAAACAGTCCCTATACTTCACCGGCGCGGGCCACGGCACACACATGCTGGGCCGCCCCGAACTGGGCAAGGCGCTGCTGAAGTGGCTCACGGGCCTCAAAACCCCCAAAATGCCCAAAAATTCTTAAAGGACACCCACACACACCATGACCAGCCCGCTCAACCTCGACATCGATCTGGAAAGCATTTTGCAGAGCTTTTTTGAAGGCGATATCAAAAAAACCTTTCTGGAGAACCGCCGGATTTCCCTGTGGGGGCCGGTGGAAGACCGCAGCGCCAAACGGCTGGTGGAGCAACTGCTTTATCTCGAACTCAAAGACAAAAAAGCCCCCATCACGTTTTTCATCAACAGCCCCGGCGGCGTCATCACCAGCGGCATGGCCATTTATGACGCCATGATGAACATCAAGCCCGACGTGCACACCGTGTGCCTGGGGCAGGCCGCCAGCATGGGCAGTTTTCTGCTCTGTGCGGGGGCCAAGGGCCACCGCTATGCCTGGCCCCATTCGCGCATCATGATTCACCAGCCCGCCATCGGCGGTCAGGTGGTGGCCCCGGCCACGGACATCGGCATCCAGGCCGAGGAAATCCTGCGCATCAAGGCCACGCTCAATCAGCTTCTCGCAAAACACACGGGTCAGACGCTGGAAACCGTCGAAAAAGACACCGACCGCGACAACTTCATGAGTGCCGAGCAGGCCCAGAAATATGGCCTGATCGACAAGGTGGAAGCCTTCCGCTGAGGCCGCCATGCAGTTGCCCCCGCTGCATCACGAAGCACTGTTCGGCAACCTGGACGCCCTGCGGCCGCTGCTGATGCAGGGCGACGACCCCAACACCCAGGACGAACACGGCCACACGCCATTGCATCTGGCGGTGGGCATGGGGCAGGCCGACGCGGCGCGGCTGCTGATTTTGCGCGGCGCGAACGTGAACGCCGTGAACCCCCAGGGCCAGACGCCCCTGCATTTCGCCTGCATCTATGGTCTGGCAGACCTGGCC
>CAYJOG010000235.1:1080-5153 GCA_964371695.1 uncultured bacterium | reverse complement strand
CCTGTATACTGCCCCCTCGTGAACAGCCCCCCACGGCACATTCTGGTGGTGGAGGATTCCGCCGCCGTGCGTGAGATGTATGCCAGCGCGCTGTCGGTGGACGGCTTCACCGTCACCGCCGTGGCCAACGCCAAAGAGGCGTTCCGCGCTGTGGCCAAAGAGCGTTTTCACTTGGTCATCCTGGACCTCATGCTGCCGGGCATGAACGGGTTTGAGGTGTGCAAGCTACTGAAAAAGGACGTCAAGACCTTTTCCATTCCCATCATCGTGGCCTCGGTGCTGAAGGGGGCTGATCCGGAGGTTTTCGCCATCGAAAGCGGCGCGGACGACTTTCTGTTCAAACCCTTTGACGAGCGGGTGCTGCGGGCGCGGGTGCAGATGGTGCTGCGCCGCCACGAACAACACGCCGCGCTGCATCCGCTCACCGGCCTGTTTGGCCGCATTTTTGTAGAGCAGGCCCTGGAGCAGCGGATTCAGAGCAGCGAGCCTTTTGCCATGCTGCGGTTCGACCTGCGGCATTTCCGTTTCTACAACCGCCATTACAACTATGGCGAGGGAGATTATTTCCTCAAGTTTGTGGGGGCGATTGTGAAAGAGGGCAGCTTGGCCCACGGCAGCCCCGAAGATGTGGTGGGACACCTGAGCGCCGATGATTTTGTGCTCATCACCACACCCCAGAGCGAAGAAACCGTGGCCGAATACGTGTGCAGCAAATACACCGAACTGCGCAACCAGTATTTTGACGAAGAAGACGCGGCCCAGGGCATGATGCGCATCAAAACCCGCTCTGGTACGCCCCGCGAAGAACCCCTCACCACCCTTCACTGCGCCGTGGTGCACAACGAATACCGCAGCTTCGAAAACCTGTTTGAACTCTTTGACACAGCCGACGAAATGCTCATTTTTCACAAAGAAAAAGGCGCCACCGGCTGGATGCGCGACCGTCGGCAGAACTGAGCACCATGGGCCTTTTCCGGCCAGATGTTTCGGTGTGGCGCGTGGGTGGCCAAGCGCTGCGGGGCCGCGAGGGCGGCCCGCCCAATGGCCAGCCGCCGGTGCTGATGCTGCACGGCCTGGGGGCGGACCTGGACGAGTTTGTTTTTGTGTGGCCCGAACTGGTGCGCGAACGCCATTGCCTGGCCTATGACCACCCCGGCTTTGGCCCCCTGGGCGAGGACCTGGGGGGTGCGGCCATCGCCGCCATGGCCGACATGGCGGCGCGGGTGATCCATCACAAGGCAGACGGCGGGCCGGTGGACGTGCTGGCCGCCAGCATGGGCGGCATGGTGGCGGTGAATCTGATGGCCCGTTATCCCCGGCTGGTGCGCCGAGCCGTGCTGGTGGCCCCCGCCGGGGGCTGGCCCGCCCTGGGTCCGGCCGCTGCGCTGATGATGCTGGCGGGCGCAATGGCCCCGTTTCCGCCGGTGCAGATACTCACCACGCTCAGCATGTACCTGGGTCACCAGCGCAACCCCGTGCCGCCGGGCCAGCCACCCGCCGACTGGCAGCGAGCGTTTTTTGATTTTCACCGCAGGCTGGATCAACCCGCCCACACACGGCACATGCTGGACACCCTTTCACGGCTGCTGGGCGAATCGGCCCTGCCCTGGGCGCGGCGGGTGACACATCCCGTGCGGATATTGTGGGGCACGGCAGACGCCACCATTCCTTATCTGCTGGCCAGGCCCTATGCCGACACTTTTGGCCGCGCCGAACTCAAAACCCTGCCAGGGGCCGACCACAACCTCACCACCCGCAATCACCCGGTGGTGACCAGAGAGACCAGGGATTTCTTGACGGGGTAATACCCCGCCCAGCCTACGCCAGCTTGAAACGCTCCACCTGTTCCTTCAGGTCGGCGGCCATTTTTTCGAGTGACAGGGATTGCTCGGCAATGCCCAGCACCGCCTGCCCCAGTTCGTCGGTAAAACCGCTGGCCTCTTCGCTGGCGGCGCTGGTGCGCGCCGAGATGAAAGACACGTTGGCGATGGCGTCCACCACCCGTTTGTTCTGTTCGTTCATCGCCTCGGTGGCTTCGTGAATCTGGCCGGTCTGCTCCACAATGTTGCCCACGGCGTCGCGGATGGTGTCAAAGCTGATGCCCGCTTTCTGCACCGCCTTCACGCCCTCTTCCACCACGGCGGTCTGGGACTTCATGCTTTCGCTGGCCTCCACCGTTTCAAGCTGGATTTCCTTGATGAGTTTGACGATTTCCTGCGCCGCGCTGGTGCTTTCCTCGGCCAGTTTGCGCACTTCTTCGGCCACCACCGCAAACCCCGCACCGTGGTCGCCCGCCCGGGCCGCCTCAATGGCGGCGTTCAGCGCCAGCAGGTTGGTCTGCTCGGCCACCGCCGTGATCATCTCCACGATGGTGTTGATGCGCCGCGTGCGCTGACCCAGGCGCTCCACCACCTCGGCGGTGCGGGTCACGTTCTGCTGAATGCTCATCATGTTGTCCACGGCGTCTTCGGCGTTCTGCGCGCCTTCGTTCACCATGTGTCGGGCTTCTTCGGTGCTGGTGGAGACGGCCCGGCTGTTTTCCACCACGCTGGCCATCAGGCGCGTGGCGTCCTGCACCGCCATGCGGGTTTCCTCCACGCTGGTGGTCTGGCTGGCGGCCCCGCCCGAAAGCTCCACCATCATGTTGCACATGTGGATGTTCACGTCCGAGCCTTTGCGCGACGCCTCAGAGGCCTGATGCCCCACCGCCTGTAACTCCCGCACCGTATGGGCAATGCTGCCCACCATTTTCGAGAGGCTTTCCACCATGCGCCCCACACTGCCCGCCAGTTGCGAGATTTCATCTTTGCCCCGGCCCCGCTGCACCTTCAGGGTGAGGTCGCCATCGGCCACGCGAGAGACTTCCTGCGTCAACCGCCTGAGCGGTGACACCACCGCCCGGATCAGCCCCCCCGCCACCAGGAGTGTCAACACCAGGGCCACGGCGTTGAGGCTGAAGTTGAGCACCGTGATCTGTTCTCCCAGGCTCTCCATCTCGCCCAGGGTGTTTTCAAACCGGCGCAGGCGGTCCATCTCCAGTTTGTTCAGGCGGTCCAGCAGGGCCGTGGCCTGGGGCTGGAAACGCCGCAGATCAAACATTCCGTCCTCTGAGCCGTCTTCCTTGAACGTCACCACCATGGTCTGGCCCAGTTTGTCAAAACGGTCAAACTCCTTGCGAATCGACCCCAGTGTGTCTCGCAGGTCTGTCGCCTGAGCGTTTTCGGCGCTTAACTTTTTAAGGGCGGTGAAGTTTTTTTCGAACAGGGCGCGGAATTGTTTTTCTTCTGACCCGCCGCCGGTCAGGCCCCGGTCTTCGGGGGTGGCGGCCAGTTCCAGGTAATACTGCCGCAGGCCCGCCACGGCGGTTTTCAGTTCCGCCAGGTGACCGGCCACTTTCACGGATTCGCCCTTCAGGCTCTCTGCCCGGCTGGTGATGCGCCGCACTCCCAGCCAGGCCCCCACGCCCAGGGCGGCGATGAGCAGCCACACCACCAGAAACGACAGGGTGATGCGCTGTTTCAGTCCGCCGCTCAAACCAGCACCCCGGCCACCGCCACCAAAAGGGGCGAAGGAGCCAACGCATGGGGTTTAAGAAAGAACACGGCAGAGCCTTGCGGCAACGGACATGCTACGGCGTTCCGTCAGGGCTGGCAATTGGCTGGGCTGATTTTTTACCGGCCCACACCAGCCACACCGTGAGTATCGCCGTGAGCAGGTTTAGAAACAGGCTGCCGCTGAGGATCACATCCAGGCCAAACCGCCGGGCCTCCCAACCCGCCGTGGGTGGGCCTATCAGCAGGCCCACCCCCAGGGCCATGAACACCGCCTGGGTGATGTGGCTCATGAACCAGGGCTGGCGCTCGCCCTCCAGCGTGAGCGCCAGGGGCACGATGGCCCCCACAAACATGCCCGTGAGCCACAGGCTCCACACCGCCAGATTTTCACTGCCCGCCGCCCACAGGCACAGATGGGTGAGCGCGCTCAAACCCGCCGTGAGCGCCAGCAATGGCCCGGCCCCCCGGCGGGTTTCCAGCCCCGCCCCCACCCCGCCGCCCCCCCCCCCCCCGCCGGCA
>CAYJOG010000235.1:0-1070 GCA_964371695.1 uncultured bacterium | reverse complement strand
AAGCGGTGATGCAAAATGCTGGGGGCCCAGGCATTGAGCGTGAAGCTGGCCCCGCTGTAGACCACCACCATCAGCGCCAGCAGCCACGGAAAACGAAACGGGCTCAACACCGGCGCGGCGGGCACGGCCTCTTGGACGGCGACAGCAGGGGTTTCCTTGCGGGCCGCCCCCTGACCCACCAGCAGACACACCAACGCCAGCACAAAACACAGGCTGGCCCCCGTGGGCGTGACACGCCAGCTCAGGCCGTTTTTGAGGGCCAGGCCAGAAAGTTGCGGCCCCAGGAACGCCCACAGGCAATACAGTCCGTGCAACCACGCCAGCGCCCCCGCCAGCCGCCGGGGGAAAAGCTCCGCCATCAGCGGATTGCTGCCCATCTCCTGCCAGATGCCGCTGAGGCCGAACACAAACATCGCCAGCGCCAGTCCCTGCACACTGTGGGCGTTGCCCCACATCAGCACGCCCGCTGTGGCGGCCACACAGGCCATGGCGGCCACCGCCCACGAGGCCGCCGCCCGCCGCGAAAGACGCAGCAGCGGCGCACCCAGCAGATAACCCACGGCGAACAGCAGCATGGGCCAGCGGAACTGGTCCAGGGGAAAATCCAGGTCCTTGGCCGTGGCGGGCAGCAGCCCCCCCAGGCTGGCCATGCACACCGCCTGACCCATGCGCAACAGGTGCACACCCACGGTGGGGGCAGCGGTTTTGAGCCAAGCGTTGTTCATCGGTGGAAGATACAGAAATCGGAAGAGGGAGGTTGGAAGTTGGCGGCTGGAGGTTGGAATAGAGACAGGCCCCGCGCCCATAGAGCATTTTCGGAATTGGTGAGTCAGACACCGCCTGAAAGTCCCGCCCTGGACGCCGCCATTCCCCTGCTTCCCCCGGCGTCATTCCCGCGAAGGCGGGAATCCAGTTGAAATAAAAACAGCACACCTTCTTTTTCATTCCCTTCAGTGGCACGGACACTCCTGTCCGTGCTCTACATAAACCAACCACCTTTTTCTTTTTCCCTTTGGTGGGGCAGGCGTCCCGCCTGCCTTTTATATGAACGCAGGCAAGATGCCTGCGCC
>CAYJOG010000234.1:0-5164 GCA_964371695.1 uncultured bacterium | reverse complement strand
GCCGGGCCGCTGGTCTCGCAAAACACCACCACCCATGCTGCCGCCGTGGCTGCGGCTGAGACCCATGAAACAACCAAAGTCACCTGGAGCCAAACCGAGGGCGCTTATGTGGTGAGCGGCCAATATCTGGCCGGGCCCCTGAGCACCGAACAACGCACCGCCCTTGAAAAAGCCGGTGTCGCGGTTTCCACACAGGGTCAGGTCACTCTTTTGACCCTGCCCCCGGGCCAGGACGAAGCCCTGCTGAGCCAAACCACACCGGGGCTGACCACCGCCCCCCAGGTGGCGCTGCTGCCCTCGGCCACCAATACCCCGGCGGTTTCAGCCTCGTGGGCCGACGTGCTTTCGGCCTTGTCCCTGAGCCAGCAGGCCCCCCCCTCCCCCGCCCGCGTGGCGGTGCTGGACACGGGCGTGGCCGAAGCCGGTTTTGCCGCCGGAACGTTCGGTTTTGAGGTGGATCACACCGGCTCTGAAAACCCCACCGACACACTGGGCCATGGCACACAGGTGGCAGACGCCCTGGTGGGCCGCTCCGCCGGTCAGGCCCTGTGCGGCAACTGCGTGGTAGAAGTCCACAAGGTGTGTACCGCCCAGGGGTTCTGCCCCGTGGCCACGGTGTTGCAAGCCCTGGTGTCGCTGCGGGCCAACCCACCCCAGGTGGTGCTCATGAGCCTGGGGGCCGCCTATGACCCGCCCGATTTCCTGGCCCAGGCCTTTTTGCAGGAGCTGAACGCACTCAAAGAAAAAGGTGTGGTGGTGGTGACGCCATCGGGCAACGGCGGCGGCGGGGCCGAGGGGTTCTTTCCGGCTTCGCTGGGCGCGCCGCTGCTGGTGGTGGGCGGGGCAGACGCCCTGGGCCAGGGCCGCGCCAGTTTTGCCAACATCGGCAGCGGCGTGGGGCTGGTGGCCCCCGCCAGCGGTCTGATGCTGAAAGATCACCGGGGACAGACCGGCGTGGTGCATGGCACCAGCTTTGCCGCCGCGCTGGTGGCCGCCGAACTGGCGGTGGGCGCGGCCCTGCTGGGCGACGCCCAAAAAGCCCTGCCCCACCTGCTGGCACAGGCCAAACCCCTGGCCGCCAACGGTCTGGGCCGGGGTGTGCTGCGGGGTGTGGACTGGCAGGCAGCCAAAACGGGCGGCGAAGCCACCACACCGCCGCCGACCCCGGAAACACCCACCAATCCCGCTGTTTCCCTCAACATTCACCCCAGCACCGCCGAGGTGGTGGTGGGCGAAGAGGTCACCTTCACCGCCCAGGGCCAGGACGCCGCAGGCGTGGCCACGGCCCTCTCCGAAGCCCCCCAGTGGAAGCTGCTGACCGGCGCTGGCGAGTGGACCGGGCCGGGGCGGCTCAAGCCCCTCTCCGCAGGCAGTTTTGAAGTGCAGGCCACCAGCGGCGGCCTCAGCCACACACTGCGTTTTGACGTAAAACCCACCCCTACCCTGCTTCGTCTGAAGCCCGCCCAGGGCCGTCTGGGAGCCGGTGAGTCCCTTCAGTTTTATGTCGAGGGCGACCTGAGCAATCCTCAAGGCGGCCTGTTTGTGCCGGTGTTCTCCACCACGGCGGGTCAGATTTCGGCCCAGGGCCTGTTCACCTGCCAAAAGGCTGGCACGGCGGAAGTGTCGGTGAAGGTGGGCGAACAGACAGCCAAGGCGCTGGTGGAAGTCACACCGGGGCCGGTGGTGTCGCTGGTGGTGTCACCGGGCCGCCTGAGCGTGATGGCGGGCGAAACCGTGCCCCTTTCCGTCACCGCCCAGGACGCCCACAACAACAGCTTCACACCCACCGGCGTCATCTGGGAGATATCCCAGGGGGCAGGCTCGGTGATGATGCAGGGCGGCGCGCTGCTGGGGCTGAAACCCGTAACCAGCGCCCGGATGGTAGCCAGGGTGACGGGTTTTTCCACCACGGTGGAGGTGGAGGTGACACCCGGCCTGCCTCGCACACTGGCCGCAACCGCTGACCTGAGCGCGCTCACCCACGGCCCCCTGCCCCAAAGCTGGACAACCCAGGACAGCCAGGGCAACCCCCAGAGCCTGGGTGGCCGGGTGGTGTATCTGGGTTCTCTGCCCCAGTCCCTGGCCGACGGCAGCCAGACACTCACCACCGCCGGGGCGCAGGACGTGCAGACCGCCATGGCCTGGGCCAACGTGCTCAGCCCCCTGTGGGGCGGCTCTGACGGTGCGGCCCAGTTGGTGGATGGCCAACGCAGCACCACCCTCAAGGTGGGCCAGGGCGCGGGAGCCACCAACCGCCTGAGTTTTACGCTTTCGCCGCCCCGCACGGTGCAGGCCCTGATGTTGCGGGCCAGCCCAGCCGCGCCGCTCAAGGCCGTGACCACCACCTGCGACGGCCATGTGCTGCTGGCACAGTCGGGTATCGCCTGGGTGTCGCGCCTTGTGCCGGTGGCCCCCCGCATTTGCAGCCAGATTGTTTTTGAGTTCTCCGGCGATCAGGGGGCGGTGCTGGAAGAAATCGCCGCCTTCAGCGCAGCCACCGACGCCTCTGAACTGAACCGCTGGCTGGCCTTTGACGGCAACCCGCTGCTGCTTCTGGCGCGGGGGCAGGGGCAGATTCAGATGACCGAAGGCGAAGCGGCGGAACTGAAATGCGCCCCCGCTGCGCTTAGCGCCGCGCCGGGGGGCGTGGCGGCTTTTGCCCTCATGGCCCGCTGGCCCGGCCACACCGCCTTTTCACCGGTCACCCCCGCCACGGTCACCGTGGCCAACCCCGCCGTGGCCCGGTGGGAGAACAACCAGCTCAAAACCCTGACCCAGGGCGACACGCAGGTGACCTTTGGTTTTGGCGGAAAAACCCTTTCCGTGCCCCTCAGTGTCAGCGGCGGCGTGGCGGGCAATCCGCTGCTGCTGAGCAGCCATGTCACCACAGCCGTGGACCATTCACCTGATGTGTTGTATCCCACCGCAAACGCGGGCACCTGGGGTTTTCACCGCACCAGCGCCCTGCTCACCGGCGGCGTGGCACAGGGCTTGGTGTTTGTGGGCACGGTTTCGGCAACGTCCAAAGAAAAAGCCCGCAACACCATTCGTCAGGCCAACCTGTTTTTTGAACAGCAGGCCCCCCCGGCGGCGCGGCTGGCGTTTTTGCCCCCCACCGAAACCGCCGCAGCGGGCGGCGCTTCATTGGCCAGCGCCCTGGTGCAGCACTTCACCACACTGGGCCTCGGCATTCCCCCCGGCCTGATGGCGAGCGACGACAACGCCAAGGCCGCCCTGCTGGCGCGGGACTACGCCAACCGTCTGCGCCTTGAGAAAAACACACCCTGGGCTGTGGTGTGGGTGGTGAGCGAAGACGGCCTCATGCCAGACGCCGCCATCGCCACCGTGCTCACCTATGAACTGACGGGAACCAGCCAGCCGGGCCAGAGCGGCCCCCTGGCGGTGCTGAGCGAGCGGGCGCTTTCTCACGCCCAGTCGGTGGGTCTGGCGGCCCACGAACTGGCGCACCTTTTTGGCGCGCTGGATGAATACGCACAGAGCGGCTGCACCACCAGTCAGGCCAGTGGTTATCTGCGTGCGGCCAACACCGGCTGTGACGAAACGGGGGCGGACACGTCCGCCAACCTCATGCGCAACGCTGCCCTGGCGCTGGACGCCCCCACCCGCGACATGCTGGGCTGGAAAACAACCGCTGGCGGCGCGCTGGAAGCCCTTGTGCCCAGCCGCATCGGCCTCTCGCCCCAGTGGCGTGACACCAGCAGCGGCCTCACGCCTTTTGAAGTGCTGGTGGAGCTGCGCAACAGCCGGGGCGACACCCTGCCGGGCCTTTTGCCCGCCGCGCTGGCCCAGGGGGCCACGGCCCAGGCCCAGACTTCCGCCACGGGTCTGGATGGCCTGATGACCTGGCTGGTGACGCCGTTGACAGACACCGGCTCGGTGCTGTTTGACCAGAGCGGCACCAACGCCACCCTGTTGTTTGGCCCGGCTGCAGGCCCCGCCACGCCCGACGCTCCCCCCACCGCCCTTTTGGTCCAGAACACCACCGCAGGCCTGTGGGTGACATGGCTGCACCCCCACTGCGCCAGTCCCACCCAGCCCACGGCAGATTGTTACGCCCTTTTGCCAGGTGAAACGGGTTACGCCGTTTACCGGTCCACCGCCACGAACGGGCCGTGGGAATTGCTCACACTTTCAGCCCGTGCGCCGGGTTATCTGGACACCACCCCGCTTTCCGGCGCGGCTTATTTTTATCAGGTGGCGCTGCATGGCGTGACGGGCCAGGGGCCGATGGCCCAGGCAGGGCCGGTGACGTTTGCGCCCTCTGGCGCAGGCGTGATTTCCGTGCGGCAAAACGCCCCGCCGGTGGTGCTCAGCACACTGCTCACCAACACCACCGCCACCAGCACCACCTACATCAAAAACGGCGACACCATGACCCTCACGGTGACACTGGACCCGGTGGACGCCCCCTTTTACAACGCCAATTCGTTTTCGGCGGACCTCTCGCAGTTTGGCGGCGGCGGGGCGGTAACGCCCGACACCTATGTGCCCGGCAGCGGCGTGGCCACCTGGAACTTCACCACGGCGGGCATCGTCACCCACGGAGCCACCTTCACCGCCACGGCCACGGCGGCCGCCTCACTCACCGAATCCACCATCGTCACCGACAACATCCTGTCTGACATCAACGGCCCCAACCTCAACACCAAATCCACCAGCGGCGGGGGCATCCGCCTCACCTTCAGCGAAAACGTCGGCCCCGGCGTGAATTCAACCTATTTCACCGTGCCGGGCTACACCGTCACCGGAACCTCCACGGCGGGCACGGTGGTCACCGTCAACACGTCGCCCACCATCGCCAGCGACCTCACCCCCGCCATTGATTTTTTGCTGCCCATTCCTGATAACAACGCCCGCGCCACCAGCCTGCCCGCCGGGCCGGTCACCCCCACCGACGGACAGGCCCCCCCTGCCCCCACCGCCGCCAGCGGCATCGAGGTGAACTGCTTCCTGTTCACCGCCGACATCAACTGGACACAGACCACCTACATGTCCGACCACACCGTCACCGAGGTCTATCGCCGTCAGTTGCCGTCGGGCGGTTTTGTGGCGCTGCCCACCGTGGCCGTGCCCCTCACCGGCTCCACCGACACGCTGCCCGTGGCCCCCAACGGTTACACCTATCGCCTGCGCAGCCGTGACG
>CAYJOG010000233.1:0-5191 GCA_964371695.1 uncultured bacterium | reverse complement strand
CAAGGCCATTAAAACCAATGAACATTCCTGCTGTTTTGAATGTTCATTGGTATTACAGTGGGGCAGGCGTCTCGCCTGTCTTCATTGATAAATACGCCGACAGGACCACAGGCGAGACGCCCGTGGCTACTGCTGCACCGCTTCCTGGGGAATGACGGCGGGTGCCCGCTTGGCAAAGCATCCGGCGAAACCTCAGCCAGGCCCACCCGGCAATGCCCCGCCCAGGCGTTGTTCAATCAGGGCCACCAACTGATCCACCAGTTCCTGGGGCGAGAGATTGGAGGTGTTCACTTCCAGGGCGTCGGGCGCTCTTTGGAGGGGGCTGTCCGCCCGTGTCGAGTCCCGTTCGTCCCGCGCCACCGTGTCGTGGAGCACCTGCTCCAGTGTGGTGTTTTCGCCGTTGCCCAATAGTTCCCGGTAACGCCGCTCGGCCCGGACTTCTGCGCCTGCCACCAGATAAAACTTCACCTCGGCGCGGGGCAGCACCACGGTGCCGATGTCCCGGCCTTCCATCACCACCCCCCGGCCCTCTCTGGCCAGCGCCTGCTGGCGACTCACCAGCGCCCGGCGCACCGGCGGGTGGGCGCTCAGCACACTGGCGGCCTCGCTCACGCGCTGCGAGCGGATTTCGCGGGTGATTTCCCGGTCTTCCAGAAACACCCGGTTTTCGATGCCGCCCGCTGCCCCGCAGGTTTCAAACCGGATAGGCAACTCCTGGGCCAGGGCCTCCAGCGCCGGGGCGTCCGTCAGTTTCAGGCCCGTTTCCAGCGCCCGCAGCGCCACGGCCCGGTACATCGCCCCCGTGTCCACATAACTCAGGCCCAGGCGCGCCGCCAGCATTTTGGCCAGCGTGGATTTGCCCACGCCCGCCGGGCCATCCAGCGCCACCGAGCAGGCCGCCACCGAAGGCGTTGGAGAAAGATTCACGGGGTCTTTTCCGTCCACAGGTTTTCCAGATCCACCACGTTGTAGGGGCCGGGCTGGGCCGTTGAAAAAGGCCCGGCCAGCGTGAAATAAACCGGCGTGGCCAGCAGGGTGGTCTGCACAAGATTTTCCTGCATCCAGACCTGCATGGCGCTGGCGGCCACCGGCGGGGTCTGGCCACAGCGCGACAGGCTGCGGGTCTCCTGCCTGAGCAAAGGCAGGGGGTCTTTTTCGGTGGGCAGAGTGGTTTTCACCATCACGTCATAACGGCGCGCCGCCTTGGGGGGGCGCACGGCGGCCTTCAGGCCCCGGCTTTCCAGGGCGGCGGCCAGACGGTGGGCGATGTCCCGGCAGGTGACGCCGCACAGGCCGTGATGGGTGATGACCCAGTTGCGTTTTTTCATGTTGGAGAGGGTTTTGAGCAAAGGCTCCCGCACCTGAGGGGGGGTGAACTTCACCTTGGGTTGCCCCAGGCCCTCGAACACGCTGTTCACGGTGCGGCCCTTTTGGCGGAAATATACTTTCAGCAGGTCCGCCGCCGGGGCGCTCTGGGCCAGCACACGGCGCTCTTCGGGCTTCAGTGAACACCCGAACTCCAGCGACACCAGTTGGGGCAGCGACGTGGGCGTGAGGTTGGCCTTCAGCCCCGCCGCCTGGGCGGGTTGCAGCACCAGGGCGTCCATCTGCTGGCGTTTGAAGGCCAGCAGGGTTTCCTCTGGCGCGCTGATTTCCACCAGCCGGATTTCGTTCAGATAAGGCCGCCCGCCCCAGTGGCCCTCAAAGGCCCTGAGCACGCCGGGTTTGTCTTTGGCCAGCATGAAGGCCCCCGTGCCCCAACTGCCGGGGCCGAGTTTTTCCAGATTCGCCTGCACCACAAACAGGCCGGGCTGGGCCAGCAGGTGGCGCAGGCGCGGCTCTGGCCGCCTCAGCACGATGCGCACGGTGTAGGGGTCCACGGCGGTGACGGCGGGGTCGCGGGGCGCGCCCCACAGCGCCGAGAGCAGAGGACCGCTGGTTTTGTCCATGGCGGCCCGTTGCAGGGTATACACCACGTCTTTGGCGTTGAGCAGTTTGCCGCTGTGAAACATCACGTCCTGACGCAGCGTGAGCAGCCAGATTTTGCCGTCGGGCGAGATTTTTTCACCCGCCACCAGCATGGCCACGGCCTCGCCCTGGGGGTTGAGCTGATAGAGGCCGTTGTGGGTGAGCAGCGTGATGAGGCGGCCCTCATAGGTGCGGCCATAGAGCAGCGGGTCTGTCTTTTTGGGTGTGAAATCTTTGGGGATGCCCAGGCGCAGCGCCCCCCCGAAAGGCGGCACCCGCGAGGCCCGCACCGGCGCGGGGCGCGGCAGGGCGAGAAGCGCCGCCAGCAACAGCCAAAGGGCTATGTGTTTCGTACCCCGCTTCATGGCCTGAGCACCGCCCGTCCCGCCACCGCCGGGACTTTGCTGAGGTCCACCGCCACCAGTGAGGTTTCAAAAAACGGAAACTGTCCTCGCTCCACCAGGGCCAGCAGTTCCTGCACACCGTCACCGTCGTAATCGCCCAGGTGCAGGCGGGTGACACGCCCACCCAGGGGCTTGCCCTGCCACACGGCAATGAGCTGGCGGCGGTCAAAATAAGTGGCGCGCAGGGCGTCTTTGGCCGGGTCCAGCGTGAACTGGCTGTTGAATATGACCAGATGCCCCGGCTGCTGGCCCGCCGTCACCGCCAGCCCCAGGCCCACACGGTCTTTCATCCACACTTTCAGGCCGTTCTGGCTGCGCACCTTGAGCTGCTGGTTTTTGTCGAGCATGGTGAAAAAAGGCAGGCCGCCGCCCACCTGCCGGTCCAGTTCCAGAAAATCTTCCATGGGGGGCAGAAACGTGCTGACGGGCTGGTCAGTGGTCAGGTTTTTCCATTTGGCCGAAGCGCCGGACAAAGTGAAGGGCGCGCCAAACTGGGCAAACAGGCCGTTGCCGTTTTCGTCAAAGGCCACGGGCGTGCCCTCCAGCGGGGCGATTTTGGCCAACACACCCTCTTGCCAGCGGAACACGCCCCCCTGCCGGGCAGTGGAAAGGCTGATGAACACTTCCGCCGCGCCGTCGTTGTCGGTGTCCTGGGCCGCCAGCCGCCCGGTGGTGACGCGGGCCGGGTAATAACGCTTGAAGTTCACCTTGTAGATTTCGGTGAAGGCCTTTTTTTCGTATCGCCACACCGCCAGAAAACGCGCCCCCAGCAACACCAGTTCGTCAAAACCGTCGCCGTCGAGGTCAGCGGGCAAAAAGTCCAGCAGTTTTTCGCGCAACGGGGGCGAGCGCAGCTCCACCGGGTCGGTGGCTGTGCCCGCACGGGCAATGGCGGGCTGGCGCTGGGGCGGCGTGGGAATGGTGATGACGGAATCGCTCAGTTCCACCGGCGGCACAAAAGGCTCGTCGGGCGGTGTGGGAGAGGATATCGAAAGTGACTCGGCGGCCAGGGCCTGACCCGCCCAAAAGAGGCCCAGACATAGTGCGAGAAGTGTACAGACACGGGACATCACGCTGGCGTTATTCCCTCGAAAGGAAGGAGTTTGAAGAAGAAAACTGGAGGTCGGAAAAAGAAAAAGCCCCCATCGTTCCCTTCTCCCGCCCGAAGGATGGGAGAAGGTGGCCGTAGGCCGGATGAGGGCATGAGAAAAAAAAGACAAAAACCTTGTTCGGTTTTTACTTTTCATATCGCCCTCACCCGGCGCGGTGCGCCACCCTCTCCCATGCAAAACACGGGAGAGGGTAAATTCAGGCAATTTTCCGGCAGGCAAACTTCCGCCTCCACCAGTGGAACCCAAATTTCCATTTTTCCCCTCAGCCCAAACACGCCCTAAGCTTCCTCCTCTTCGGGGCTTTCGCCAAGTCCCTCAAACAGGGCCTGACTGAAGCGTTCGCCATCAAAGGGCCGCAGGTCTTCCAGCTTTTCGCCCAGACCCACCCAGGCCACCGGCAGCCCCAGCTTGTGGCAGATGGCCACCACCGCGCCCCCCTTGGGGGTGCCGTCCAGCTTGGTGAGCACCAGTTCCTCCACCTGACAGGCCTCCTTGAACGCCTCGGCCTGACGGATGGCGTTCTGGCCCGTGTGGGCGTCGAGCACCAGCAGGGTGCGGATGGGCAGGTCCTGGGCCTGTTTGCCAGCCACGCGGTGCATCTTTTTGAGTTCTTCCATCAGCGGGGCGCGGGTGTGCAGGCGTCCGGCGGTGTCCACAATGAGCACGTCCTGGCCCTCTTTGTGAAACCGCGCCAGGGCCTGATACACCACGGCGCTGGGGTCCTGCCCTTCGGTGGAGGGCACAAAATCCACCCCCACCCGTTCACTCCACAGGCGCAACTGCTCGATGGCCCCGGCGCGGAAAGTGTCCGCCGCCGCCACCAGCACCCGCTCACCCTTTTGCGAAAAATAATGTGACAGCTTGGCGATGGTGGTGGTTTTGCCCACGCCGTTCACCCCCAGCACCAGCAACACGCGGCGGCCCTCAAGCGGCGCGGGGCGGTGGGCCGTGACGGTTTCGCGCACGGCCTCCTGCAACGCGGCCTCCACCTCTTTTGGCTCGGTGATGCGGCTTTCGCGCACCAGGGCGCGGGTGCGGTCCACCAGCATCTGGGCGGTTTCGTGGCCCACGTCGGCCTCCAGCAGGGCGTCGAGCAAATCTTCCCAAAGCGCCTCGGTGATGTTGCGGTGACGGCTGAACACACCCCGCACCTTGCTCACCATGGCGTTACGGGTGCGGCTTAAGCCCGCCTTGAAGCGGTTGAGCAGACTCACGGGCGGCGCGGGCGCGGGGGCGGGTTCAGCGGGGAGGGCAGCAGGCGGCTCTGACAAAAAAGGTGGCGGCGTGAGGGCGGGCGGCGGGGCCGGGGGCGCTGGCGCAGCGGGGGTTTCCGTCACCGGCGGCAGCGCGGGCGCGGCGGCTTCTGCCGGGGTTTCCGGTGGTGTTTCTTCCACCGGTTTGCGCAGGCGAAAACGGTCTAACCAGCCCATGGGTCCACCCCGGTGTGAGAAATAACAGGATTGTCGGGTTGTTCGTCGGGCATGGCGGCTTCGTCTTCTTCGGTGAGGGTAAAGAGAATTTTCCCCTGGTCCAGCGCCTTGAACAAAAACTGCGTGGTGCGGGCCAGGCCGTCGTTGTCTTCCCGCAGGGAAAATCGCCGCTGCACCTGCGCCATGAACGCCTCTGGCGACTCTGCCCCCGCCCCCAGAAACCCCATGAGCGCGCCGCCATAGCGAGGCCACAACAGGTGCAGAAAATGCACCATGT
>CAYJOG010000232.1:0-5193 GCA_964371695.1 uncultured bacterium | reverse complement strand
CCGCGAAGGCGGCCGCACCATCGGCGCAGGCGTCGTCACCAAGATCATCAAGTAAGACAAACGAGAAAGGAGGCAAGCCATGGCCAAGAAAGCAAAAGCAGCGCGACAGGTGATCACCCTGGAATGCCCCGAAACCAAACACCGCTACACCACCGAAAAAAATAAACGCAACGATCCGGGGCGCATCGAACTGAAAAAATACAACCCTGTCCTGCGCAAACACACCACCTATAAAGAAACCCGGTGAGACGTCGCCTCTGCCCTGAAATGGGGGGAGGCGACCTGTTTTTTTTCGTTGAGAAAAAAGTGCGCTGAATTATTCAGATCGCCCTTTGTGCCTTTACAATCAACACCATGCACACCGGGCCGCCGCTGGAAGACGTGAAACCCTGCTTCGGCACGTTTCATGACCGGCCCTTGGCCACGTTCCGCGACAGCGGGGATTATTTTTTCAACGCCGCGCTGGTGCATGAATGCCGCCAGTGCCCGGACATCACGCCCTGTTTTTTCATCAGCACCCAGGTGCGCCTGAGCCGCGATGAATCCCTGGGCCGGGGCCGTGACCAGCGCGAGGGGCCAGGGCGGGGCGAAGGGGGACACTGCCCCCATGGTGGGCGGGCGCAAAAACACGAAGGCCATTCCCATGGCCATCCCCCCCATCGTCACGGCCAGCGCAAAGAGCTGCTGGATGTGCTGGGCGACCTGCTGCAATCATTGAAAGACACCCGCGGGTAACCCATGGTTTTCCTGGGCCGGATTTATACCAAGGGGGGCGACAAGGGCGACACGTCGCTGGGCAGCGGCGAGCGGGTGCCCAAACACTCCCCCCGTGTGAGCGCCTATGGCGACGTGGACGAACTGAACAGCGTGCTGGGTCTGCTGCATCTTCAGGTTGAAGACGAAAAACTCAAGGGGTTTGTGCGCCGTGTGCAGAACGACCTTTTTGATTTGGGGGCGGACCTGTGTGTGCCCGAAGACGAAAACGCTGCCGGGGCCCTGCGCATCACCAGCGGACAAGTAGAGGCGCTGGAAAAAGTGATTGACCATTACAACGAACAACTGGCCCCCCTGAACAGTTTTGTGCTGCGGGGCGGCACACCGGCGGCGGCCTGGTGCCACCTGGCCTGCACCGTGTGCCGCCGGGCCGAGCGCGCCGCCACCGCCCTGGCGGTGCAAGAGGCCGTCAACCCGTTTGTCATCATGTATCTCAACCGCCTGAGCGACTGCCTGTTTGTGCTGGCGCGGCACTTCAACCACAACGGCGAGGCGGACGTGTTGTGGCAACCCGGCCAGGGTCAGGGCGGGGGTTAAAAAACCTCCGAATTTTTCGGCCTGCCGGGCTGGGGCATTACACTTGCCCCATGCTGGCCGAGGAGATGACACAGTTTCGCAAGTATGTGCGTCATCACGCCCTGCGCCTCACGCCCCAGCGCGAAAAACTGGTGGAGCACATCCTCAGTCGCCATGATCATTACACCGCCGACGAACTTTATGAAGACCTGCGGCGCAAAGACAAAAGCATCAGCCGCGCCACGGTTTATCGCACCCTGGCTTTGCTGGAGGAAGCTGGTTTCGTCAAAAAAATGCGCCTGAACGAAACCCGCGCCGTTTATGAACACGTCATTGGCCACGACCACCACGACCACCTCATCTGCAACCAGTGCTGGCGCATTGTCGAGTTTGTAGACGGCGACATCGAGCGCCTGCAACGCAACGTGGCCGAAAAAAACGGCTTTTTTCTTGAGGAACACAGCCTGAAACTCTATGGCGTGTGCCAGGGTTTCCGCGACACGGGCAAGTGCCAGTTTCAGAAGTGAACGAGGCTGGACGGGAGCAACTGAAGCGCGCCCATCTGGCGGTGATCACCGACACGCAGCGCGCCCGTGGTCGCTCGCTGGATACACAGGTGCGCTTGGCGACGATGGGCGGCGCGGACGTGATCATGCTGCGTGCGCCGGAGCTTTCGCCCGATGTTTATGCCGGTGTGGTGCGGCGTTTGCGCCCCATGATTCCGGGCGGCATTTTGCCGGTGGTTTATGACCATCCCGGGCTGGCGGTGGCGCTGAACGCCGCCGTGCAACTGGGCAAAGAAGACGCACCGGTGGCGGAGGTGAGAAAAAAGTTCCCCCGGCTGGTGATGGGTTACAGCGCCCACGCGCTGGAAGAAGCCGCCCAGGCGGCCCAGGACGGCGCCGATTTTGTGCTGCTCTCGCTGCTGTTCCCCACCACCAAAGACGCTGTTCCCCGCCCGCCGCTGCCGCCCGATGTCTGGCCCCGCGCCATGGCGCTGCCCGTGCCTGTGTTTGCCCTGGGGGGCGTCACGGCGGCGGTTCTGCCCCAGGCCATGGGTTGGGGTGTGCGCCGTGTGGCGGTGTGCGGTGCGGTGCTGGGGAGTGAAAACCCGGTGGGTCAACTGGCGTCGATAAAGGGGGCGCTGAACGCGCCTCCCCCCCCAGCACCCGCCACCCCTGGTCTGGCTTAGCAGGGTGTTGACAAACACCCTGAAAAATCCATGGATGGATTTTACCGCTTGCAGGGGTCAAAAAACCCCTGCAAAAGCGCCGTTTTGTGCTGGCTTTGCCTAAGCAAAACGGGTTGAGAAAGGCCAGGAGGGACTTTCTCAACACCCTGTCAGTGGTTCATTTGGTTAAAAATGAGGAGTAGGTGCGGTGTCCCCACCGCACTGTGACAGCAGCGATGGGGACATCGCTGCTACTCATTTTGAGTCGAACGAACCACTAGACTTACACCGTGCTCCGCCGCGGCCTGCTGCTTTTTGTTGCCTTGACGGTTTTGTGTATGAGTCTGCGGCTTGCGCCCGCCCGCGCCCAGGCCGGGCCTGTTTTTCCGGCGGAGCTGCCCTACACCGCCAGCGTCAACTTCGGCTCGCTGCTGAACATGGTGATGAGTGGTTATGAACGCCCGCTGGATGCCCAGGACCTGTTGATTGGCGCACTCAAGGGCATGCTGGGCACGCTGGACCCCTACAGCCGTTATCTCTCGCCCGATGAAATGAAACCTTTTCTGGAGCGCACCGAGGGCAAAAAGGTGGGGGTGGGCCTGACGCTGGTGCGTGAGGGTGAGCGGGTGGTGATGAGCGCCGTGGAGCCGGGCGGCCCCGCTGATGAAGCCGGTTTGTATGAGGGCCTGCTGGTGCTGCGGGTGGGTGACGTGGTGCTCAAGAATCTTTCCGCCGCCGAGGCCCTGGGCAAGGCCCAGGCCGCGCTGGAGGGAACCGAAGGCAGCAAGGTGACCGTGCAGTGGCGCGACCCGGTGTGGGGCGTGGAGGGCAGCGCCAACCTGCGGCGGGGCTGGGTGGAGAGTTTTCAGGTGTTTGCCTATGTCCTGCCCGGCCCCGACGCCCCCGGCACACCGCGCCTGTGCCTGATGAAAATCACACATCTCTCGGCCAACACACCCGCTCAGGCGCTGAAGGCCGTGCGCGCCCCTCATGTCAAAAAATGTCAGGGCTGGCTGCTGGACCTGCGGGGCAACGAAGGGGGCGATCTGGAGGCCACCCGCATTCTCCTCAGCCACCTGCGCCCCAAGGGCGAGCCGCTTTATCACCTGCAAAAAGGCCCCAAACAGGAGCGCACCACCAGCTTCAGCGACGGCCTCACCCCCAGTCTGCCCCTGCCGCTTGCCGTTCTGGTGAACAACCAGACCGCCAGCGGGGCAGAGCTGATCACCCAGCACCTCAGCACCCGACTGGGTGTGCCGGTGGCCGGTGAGCGCACCTTTGGCAAGGGTCTGGTGCAGCAGATTCACCAGCTCAACAACGGCGGGGGATTCACCCTGACGGTGGGGCGTTATTTTGGTCTGGACGGCACCTCGGTGGCCGGTGAGGGCATTGAGCCGTTGTTGTCGTTTGGCTGGCCCGCGCCCACGGGGGCCAGCGCCGCCTATGACAAAGCCGCCCGCGGCCTGCTGCGGCTGCTGGGCAGCGCGCCCGCCGCCGCGCCGCCCGATGGCGGCCATGCCTTCTGGCAAAAAGCCGCCAAGGCGCTGGTGCTGCGCAACATCAGCTTTGACCCCGCCAGCAATGACGCCCGCACCGCCCTGTGGCGCGCCCTGCGGGTGGCCCACCACCGGCGCAAACACGACCCCCACGCCGCCCAGGCGGTGTTGGCCGAAGAAGACACCGGCCTGCCGGTGGCCGCCGCCATGGCCCAGGTGCTTTTCCGCGCCAACAAAAAAACGCCCCTCACGCCCCAGGCGCTGGCAGATATCGCCCCCCGGCTTTTTGGCGCGGACACCACCTGCGCCACGCTGGCGCAGCACCCCCGCTGCCTGTTGCTGGCCATGGCCGCCATCAGCCGACAGGGCGCGGCCAGCGAGTCTTTGCTGCTTGAAACGCTCCAGACTTTGGCGGCCAACGAGTCGTCGTCCATTCTGGCCCTGCGGCTTTATCGCTGGCTGAAAGACACCACGCCCCCCGGCCTGTGGGCACAGCCCGCCATGGCCACGGCGGTGGTGGAAAGTGCGCTGGCGGCCCGCCGGGGAGACGAGGCCGACAGCCTGCTGCGTCCCCTGCTGTGGCAGGCCGACCCCAGTCCCAAGCTGTATTACCTCGACGGCGTGGCGGGCATGCTCAAGGGCGATACGGCCCGCGTGGACAAGGCGCTGGAAAAACTTTCCGGCGACGGTGAAAAACTGGAGCGGCGCGTGGGCCTGCTGCTGATGCTGGGGCGCGAAGCCCTGCGGGAAAACCGCCGCGCCGACGCCCGGCGTTATTACGCCGCCCTGCCCCACAACGCCCTGCGCACTGATTTAAAGCTGGAAGCCCTCACGGTGCTGTGGCAGCAGGACCTGTCGGATGGCCAGTGTGATCAGGCGCTTTTCTGGCTCAGGGAGCTGGCCTCGCCCACGATGTTTGCCGACCCTCGCCAGCGCGTGCCCCACATGGCGAACCTGATGGAAACCGCCCTCACCTGTAACCAGCCGGATGCCGCCCGCAACGCAGCCATGGAGTTGCGCCAGACCGAAGACCCCGGCCTGCGGCAGAAGGCCCTCAGCCTGCTGGAGGTGCTGGGCAAGGCGGGGGAGTAAGGATGGGGGGTTTTGTTTCAGGTGGGCGAGGACGCCCGCCGTCATTCCCGCGAAAGCGGGAATCCAGTGAAATATAAGAACCACCTTATTACCCTCTCCCCTTTACGGGGAGAGGGTGGCCGCAGGCCGGGTGAGGGGTTAGAG
>CAYJOG010000231.1:0-5249 GCA_964371695.1 uncultured bacterium | reverse complement strand
GTGCCACCATGGCCAGCGCACCGTGCTGGACAAGGTTTACATGAAGCTTCTGCAAGGGCGTCAGGCCAAAGCCCTGGCGGGCCAGAAGACTTTACCCTTTCCCGTCATCAGCGTGGGCAACATCACGGTGGGGGGCGCCGGCAAAACACCCTTTACCCTGTGGCTGGCCAGACAACTGGCGGCCCAGGGGCACACGGTGGGGGTGGCCAGCCGGGGTTATCCCCTCAGGCTGGAACATTCCTGTCTGGTTCAGCCAGAGGACACGCCCGCTCAGGTGAGCGACGAAGGGGCTTTGCTGGCCCGGTCGTTGCAGGGCGTGGCCCACGTGGCGGTGGGGCCAAACCGGTATGAGAGCGGCGAACTGCTGCGGCGCGAGAAAAACATCAGTGTGCTGGTGCTGGACGACGGTTTTCAGCACCTGTGGCTGAAGCGGGATTTGGATATCGTGCTGTTGAACGCCCATCAGCCTTTTGGCAACAGTCGGCTGCTGCCTTTTGGTCCGCTGCGCGAGCCAACCCTGGCGCTCTGCCGCGCCCAGGCCCTGGTGCTCACGGGTCTGGAAGGCGTCACCCCCGCAGCCCGGCAGGCTCTGGCCAACCGCTTTGCCACGTTTAATCCCCATGGTGTGGTGGCTGGTGGGGGTGTGGCTGTGGAAGGTGTGGTGGATGCTGAAAACCCAGGGGCATTGCTGCCCGCTGAGGTGTTGAAAGGCAAAGAGGCCCTGCTGGTCTGCGCCATCGCCCGGCCAGAACGGTTTGTGGAAACCGCCCGGCGGCTGGGGGTGGTGATTCGGGGGCAAAAGATTTATAGGGACCACCATGGGTTCTCGTTAAAGGACAAATCTCGCTTGCAGGCCACCGTACCTGCGGGGGGTGTGCTGCTCTGCACCGAAAAAGACCTGGTGAAGCTGATGTCTCTTGGTCCGTGGCAGGTTCCGCTGATGGCCCCGCGCATCCGCTGGCGGTTTGAATGGGCGGAAGAAGACCTGACCAATCTGCTCCCGGCCCTGTTTCACCCTTGACAGAAAAGCTGTTGGCCCTTAAATAAAGCGCCGTGATTGAAGCCCTGCAACTCACCCGCCGGTTTGGTTCGGTTCAGGCCGTGGATGGTGTCTCTTTGCGGGTGGAAAAAGGAGAGCTTGTGGGGCTGCTGGGGCCCAACGGCGCGGGCAAGACCACCACCATGCGTCTTTTGACCGGCGCGCTTTTGCCCAACAGCGGCCGCGCCAGCGTGGGCGGCTTTGACGTGGTGGAACGTTCGCTGGAAAGTCGCCAGCAACTCGGCTATCTGCCAGACAACAACCCCATTTAACCCGACACCACGGTGGAGCATCATCTGGCGTTCATCGCCAAAGTGCGGGGGTTGGCCAAAGAAGACGCCAAGTCGGCCATTGACCGTGTGCTGTCGCAACTGGAACTGAAACAGTATTTCAAACGCCCCATCGGCACCCTCAGCAAGGGTCTGCGGCAACGGGTGGGGTTGGCCCAGGCGCTGCTCCACAATCCGCCGGTGCTGATTCTGGACGAACCCACCAGCGGTCTGGACCCCAATCAGGCCCAGGACGCCCGCGACTACATCAAGGAACTGGCCAAGGACAAGGCGATTTTGTGGTCCACGCACATCCTCAGCGAAATACAGGCCATTGCCCACCGGCTTTACATCATCAACCAGGGCCGCGTGGCCGCCGAAGGCGCGCCGGGTGACCTGCTGGCTGGGTCAAAGGGTTCGCTGCTGGTGCGGGTGCAGGTGGCCGCCGGGGCGTCGCCCCAGGCGGTGCGTGAGGCGCTGATGGAAATGAAAGCCGTGCGGGCCGTGACCGACCACAAAGGCCACACCCACGGCGACTGGCTGGGTCTGTCGCTGAGCGCCAGCGAGGAAGAAGGCGAAGACCTGTGCGCCGGTGTGTTTGATCTGTGCGTGGTCAAAGGCTGGCGGCTGCGGCACCTCAGCACGGAAACCATCAGCCTGGATCAGGTTTTCCGCGACCTCACCCGCGGCCAGGGGGGCAAAGCATGAAGGGTGTGCTGGCGGTGTTTCAAAAAGAGTGGCGGGAGTATTTCGCCACGCCCCTGGGCATTGTGTTTCTCACCCTCACCTCGCTGGCGCTGCATTTTTATTTTCTGAAGCTCTTTTTTGTGCAGGGCCAGGCCACCCTGCGCATTCTGTTTGACCCCATTCAGGTGCCCATTCTGGCGGCGTTTCCCTTGCCCTGGGCGTTTCTCATTCTCGGCCCACCGCTCACCATGCGGCTGTTTGCAGAAGAACGCCGCAGCGGCACCATGGAGATACTCAGCACGCTGCCCCTCACCGAACTGCAACTGGTGCTGGGCAAATGGCTGGCGGCCACGCTGTTTCTGGTGGTGGTGCTGCTGAGCACGCTGGACCTGCCCCTGATGGCCTCGCGCCTGGGAGACCTGGACGCAGGCGCGGTGGCAGCTGGTTACATCGCTTCGGTGTTTCTGGCGGCGACGGTGGCCGCAGTGGGTTTGTTCGTGAGCCTGCTCAGCACCAACCAGATTGTGGCGCTGCTGCTGGGTTACGCCATTCTCATTCCCCTGGCCATATTGGGCACACCCATCGTCACGGTGTTCATGGGCACGGCCTCGGCGCTGGTGCGGCTGTCGCAGGAGGTTTCGCTGTTCTCGCATTTTCAGGACATCAGCCGGGGCGTGCTGGACCTGAAGGACATCACCTATTACACCGGCGTGAGCGTGGTTTTTCTGGTGGCCAATGTGTTGTGGCTGAGGTTGACACGATGAAACGGCCCACCCTCACCACGCTTGCGGGTCTGTTGCTGGTGCTGGCCGTGGTGGTGGCGGCCCAGGCGCTGGTGGGCACCTTTCACCTGCGCGCCGACCTGACCGACAAAAAGCTCTACACCATTGGCGACGTGAGCAAAAAAACCCTGCGGGGGCTGGATGACATCCTGACGGTGAACGTGTACCTGTCTGACAAGCTGCCGCCGGAACTTTCCAGCATCCGCCGCGATATCGAAGACCTGCTCACCGAGTTTCGCATCTTCAGCAACGGCCGGGTGAACTTCTCTTTTCAGGACCCCACCAAAAGCGACATCCTGAAACAGAAAGCCCGTGAAGAAGGCATTGCCGAGGCCCCCTTCACCGTGCTGGACAAAGACCAGCAAACCACCATTTATGGCTTCATGGGTTTGTCCATGACCTACAAGGACAAAACCGAGCGCATCCCCATGTTCAGCCCGCAGAATCTTCAGAACCTGGAATATGAACTGATGAGCCGCGTGCTGAAACTGGTGCGCGAGGAAAACCCCGTGCTGGGGTTCAGCACCGGCCACGGCGAGTCCACGGCCCAGGCCACGCAACTCATCCGCACCAAGCTGGCGGATCAGTATGCGGTGCAGGACGTGGACCTGGTGCGGGAGCCGATGATTCCCCCGGCGGTAAAAACCCTGATCGTTCTGGGCCCCACCAGCCCCTTCACCGAAAAGGACGTCTATCTGTTGGACCAGTTTGTGATGCGTGGCGGCAGCGTGGCGGTGTTTGTGGACACGCTGGACCAGTCCAAAAACAGCCCCATGCCCTCCCGCGCCATTCATGGCCTGGACGCCTGGATATCTCACCTGGGTCTGCGCCTCACGGGCAATCTGGTGGCGGACAGGTCCAGCCAGATGGTTCAGTTTCCACAGGGCATGGGCATGATGAGCATTGTGCAATACCCGTTTTTTGTCACCATCGCCCCGCAGGGCATCAACCGCAAGGTGCAGGCCATGAGCAACGTGGGGCCGGGTGTGGTGATGCCCTGGCCGGGTGAAATGATCAAGGGCGAACCCCCCAAAGGCGTGAGCCTGAAAGAGCTTTTGCAAAGCACCGCCGACAGTTGGACGGTGGCCGAACCCTTTGATATTCAGCCCAATCCTGCCCTGATGCAACGCCCCGGAGACGGCCGCCCCAAGCTGCTGGCCGCGTTGGTGAAAGGAAAAATCCCGGCGTTTTACAGCGGC
Organism: uncultured bacterium; assembly: GCA_964371695.1. Lineage (GTDB taxonomy): Bacteria > CAYJOG01 > CAYJOG01 > CAYJOG01 > CAYJOG01 > CAYJOG01. Next base: position 1,273 of record CAYJOG010000231.1, on the reverse strand, counting down.
CCCGCCCCGGCGGGCGTGCCGGAGGGCCAGGAGCGGCTGCGCCAGCCCAAGGCCACCAGTCAGGTTCTGGTGGTCACCAGCGCCAAGATGCTGGAAGACGCCGTGGGCCTGGGCCAGGGGCGAAACGTCAACAACGTGGCTTTCTTTTTGAACCTGATGGACCAGATGACGCTGGACTCCGGGCTTTCCGAAATACGCGCCCGCACCCTGGGGGCCGCGCCGCTGGACAAAACCAAACTGGAGAGTCGTTATGGCGACGCCAACGACCCCAAGGTGGACAGCAAGGTGCCCCGCTACAAACTGGTCTTCACGCTGCTGATGCCCCTGCTGATGGTGCTGGTGGCGCTGGTGCGCAGTGTGATGGTGGCCAAAACCCGGCGTGTTTATGAAGAGGCGGTGGGCGCGTGAAATCAGCCACGCTGGCCAAACTGTTTGCCGTGCTGGGGGTGTTGCTGCTGCTGCTTTATTGGCGCACCCGTCCCGTAGACCGCATGGGCGCGGCCCCCGAAACCGTGGCGCTGTTTGAAGCGAAAAAAAATGACTTTGACCGCTTCAAGGTGACCGGGCCGGGCAAAGTCACCGAGCTGAAACTGTCGGGCGCCCGCTGGAAGGTGAATCTGAACGGCGAATGGGTAGACGCCGATGATTCCCAGGTAGCGCCCGTGGCGGCCAAATTGCGGGATTTGAGCACCAGCGAAATGATCTCCGAGGGCAAAGACCTGAAGCGTTATGGCCTGGACAAAGCCCAGTTGGTGGAGCTGGTGTTTTACAAAGGGGCCAAAACCCTGGCCTCGCTGAAGGTGGGCAATCCGGGTGTGGGGTATCAGGGCAATTACCTTCAGTTCAAGGGGCGGCCGGGGGTGTATCTCTACCGTGAATCCATCCGGGGGGAACTGGACCGCATGCCGCTGGAATTCCGTGAAAAACGCCTGTTTGGAGACTTGAACAAAGAGGACGTGGTGTCTTTGAACCTGCAAAGCGCGAGCGGCTCGGTGAAGCTGAAAAAAGAAGCCGAAGGCTGGACCCTGCTGGGCGTGGGCGAGGGACAAAAAGCCGACACCGCCGCTGTGGAAAATTATCTGGGCCAATCCCTGAACATCCGCAGCATGGAAGAAGTCGCCCCCGCCGACTGGGCCCACATGCTCACCAGCTCGGTGGTGCTCACTCTCACGCTGGGGGCCCAGGTGGGCGCGCCGCTAAAAATAGAAGTGCTCTCAGAGTCTGTGGGGCTGCTGGGCAGGCAAGGGGTGATCAGCGAGGCGCTCAACCGCCC